>JBFLXN010000269.1:0-2443 GCA_040755715.1 Candidatus Edwardsiibacteriota bacterium | reverse complement strand
TCTCCTTTTTTGTGATGCTACATATTCTACCATAAAGAGGTAGGGGGAGGCAAGCCAATATGAGATAATTAATTTGAAATACAGTGGGTTGAGACAAAACAAGACAAATATTTTTGACATTACCTTTGGCGGGAAAAGGAGAGACAAATGAAGAGTATTGATATTTTTAAAAGGGTTGCCGGAATATATGACATTGAGGTCAAAGACTATATTCAGGATATTCCTTTTTATCTGGACTAGGCGAAGACTCAAAGTTCGCCGATTCTGGAATTAACCTGCGGTACAGGCAGAGTAGTGATTCCCCTGGCTAAAGCCGGACTTAAAATTTGGGGATTAGAAATCTCCCCGTCAATGCTAAAAGTTTGCAAGAGAAAGGTAGCACTGCTTCCCGATAGAGTTAAAAGGCGAATTCATCTGGTCTGGGGCGATATGGCTGATTTCAAATTGCCCAAGCGATTCAATCTAATATTCATCGCCGCTCGGTCCTTTCAGTTTCTGCTCACAAAGCAGGAGCAAGAGAGCGCACTAAAATGTGTCTTCCAGCATCTAAATGAAAATGGGATATTCATCATTGACCTTTTTGCTCCTTTACACAGGCGGCTGGCTCAAGAAAAGATGCACGAAGTCATTCCCCCCATACGAAATTCTTCTGGCAAAATTGAATACCTGAGAAGCGAAACTGTAAGATACGACCTTGCCAAACAAGTTTTGTTTGTAGAAAGAGTCTATGACCGGGTAGATAAGAAGGGTAATGTGAAGCGAATAATCTGGGAATTTTCTCTTAGATACATATTTAGATACGAGATGGAATTACTTTTAGAGAAAAATGGATTTAAAGTGGTAAATCTCTTTGGGTCGTTTGATAAGAAAGAATATGACTATCATTCTGGCGAGATGATTTTTGTTGCCAGAAAGGTGTAATAATTCCTATGATTACGGCGATTTTGTCATGCCAACCTGTCCGTTGAGCTAAGATGCGAAGCCAACGGTCAGGAAGGCAGATCTGTCTCCGTTTGAATAATTTTAGATCTATTTGTTTTTTCATGATGCCTTGACGCAATTTTACCGCATCTCTTGGCGAAGTCGAAGGAAAAGACACAGCCCCGATGGACATCGGGGTTCTGTGTCCCGAAGACGAGCCATAGAGAGGCGTAGCTTCCTGATTTGGCATCAGTGCTGGTAAAATTGCGTAGGCTGTCTTTCTCTTGGTTCTTCTCTTGGACAAGCAAGAGAAGAACAAAATATCAAAAGAGAAAGGGGGTTATCAAGGGGAAATGCCTTTCCCCTTGACTATGTTCAAAATCTTTCTGCTTTGCCTTCTCTGTCTAATCTGGGGCTCAACTTGGTGGGTAATAAAGGTGGGGTTAGAGTTTATGCCACCATTCTTCGGAGCCAGCATCCGGTTTTTCATTTCTGGATTGGTGCTTCTAAGCATCGCTTTTCTGAGGGGTGAGTTATTTCCCAAACAGAGTAGATTTTTTCTTCTGGCTATATTTTTTAGCATCTCAATGTATACCTTACCTTATGCTTTGGTCTATTGGAGTGAGCAATACATTCCTTCCGGTTTAGCCGCGGTGCTCTTTTCTACTTTACCATTTTATGTAACGATTCTGGCGCATTTTTTTCTCCCGGAAGAGGAATCACTTTCATTTTGGAAGGTGATAGGAATAATCGTGGGCTTCTCCGGAATTGTCTTTATATTTTTTGAACAGATTCATTTTTCTGAACCACAGACTTTCTGGGGATTAGTAGCCATATCCGCTAGTCCGATTTCTTCAGCCAGTGCCAGCGTGGTCGGGCGGCGATGGGCCAGAGAATATAGTCCCGTCACCTTAAATATTTTACCGATGACCTTGGCTTCAGTTATTTTGTTCGGTTTAAGTTTAATGACAGAGCGGGGCTTGAAATTTGAATGGAATTTTGTTCCGGTGGCTTCACTTCTTTACTTGGCACTTTTCGGCACCTGTTTAGCCTTTGTCATTTACTTCTGGTTACTCAAGCGGATAGAGGCTTCAAAGCTTTCTTTAATCGCATATATCACTCCGATTATTGCTCTTTTAGTAGGTGTTCTATTTGGAAAGGAAACAATAAGTGCAAGACTTTTAGTGGGGAGCAGTCTGGTGGTACTTGGCATCATTCTGGTGACGAAGATAGGCAAAAAGACCAATCAGACTTGAGTTTCTCTTCCAGTAGAAAAAGTGAAAAACGCTGAAAAAGTTAAGATACATTTACGACGTTAGGGGGTGAAAAATCTCTTGAAAGTATTCTCTCTTTTTGGTAGAATAAAAGGGTATTGGAGGTTGAGAGAAATGCTCTATAGTGCTTTGTTAACTAAATATTACTTGCATTTTGTGACAAAAAGTGCTATAATGGTTACCGGAGGTGACGGTAACCATGCATCCCATTTTTGTCAGAAAATTGTCCAAGAAAGAAAAAATAGAAT
>JBFLXN010000268.1:0-2455 GCA_040755715.1 Candidatus Edwardsiibacteriota bacterium | reverse complement strand
TTAACCTCCTCGGAAATTTTTTGACATTTAAATTATATCATAATTTCCGAGGATACTCAAGAAATAATCAGACTGGAAATCACTATTTTTTGTTGGAATAAATAATTTTTCACCAGTAACTATAATATAGAAAAGGCGAAAACTGAAAACAAGATGGCGGTCCGCTGTGTTGTTGGACAGAAGAGGCTGAAAAAAGAGGAGAATTTGTAGAATCCTAAATCAATACAACGAAGTCGCATATCTTTGAATATAATCTCCACTTTTAGGTTGACAGAAATAGAAAAAACTTGATAAACTAAAGACAAATGAATAAAAATAGATTATCAGTGGACAAAGAATTTGGAGGAATTTCTCCGGAGGTCTATGATCAAGAAGCAAGGCAATATTATCAGAATGCCAAAGAACTCTTGAAGAAATCTTCTGTCAAATACGACCGCTATCAGGATAAAAAGTCCATCCAGGAAGCGTGTGCGACTTGTTATTTGGCGGTATTGAAGGCGATTGATGGATATTTGCTTTCCAGAGGGTTGACCTCTCCCTTTGTCCCTCCCCCAATGGGGGAGGGAAGGGTGGGGTCCGATGGTTATTGGAATCTCTTGAATAAATATTTGACCAGGAACGGAAAGATTAAGAATGCCTTTTCTACTGTTTCTGAGAATCTGCATATTTTGGGGTATTATCGGGGGGGGCACAGATGTAGATATGATTAAGGGAGGATTTGAGAAAGCAAAGACAATCATTGAAGTTTTGACTGGGAACAAACTGTAGCCTTCTCCAAAAGTTTTTTCAGTTTTTTCTTCACTGTGTCATTGAAAAAAGAGGAGAATTTGCAAAATGAAGTACTATAGCAACGCGCGCTCTCTCTGGAGGTATGCCCGACCTGCCTTTCACAGTGGAAAGGTCGGCGGGCAAGTTAGCAAGGTCATTTGATAAATTTTGTAGCGCTTCCATTTGTGGAATGGTTCTTAAACTGCTTCTAACGGCTGGCTAACGAAGGCTTGCATTGAGGAAAATTCATTGCTTTAGTGACAAAATATTCAAAGGTTAAAAAAGGACGGGGGTGTTTATGTCTGAGACAGAGAGAAGTAGAAAGATTAGTGAGGACAATATGAAAAATCGTTATAAGACACTTGAGAAATCTTTTTTGAATGCAGAACGATATTATAGGAATGCAAAAGAATTCCTACGCCAGGCAAAGATTGAATACGGAATTTATAAAGACGAAAAACCTGTTAGAGAAGCTTGCGGTTTGGGTTATCTTGCCGCCTTGCAGGCGATTGATGGCTTCTTATTGCAAATGGGTCTGACTAAAGACAAATTGCCGACCTCAATTGATGGTTATCAGTCTGCTCTCAAAAAGTATGCTGCCAGAGATGGTAAAGTAATGGCCGCTCTTACCGTAGTCTATCAGAATTTACATATATTGGGTTATTACCGTGGTGGCGTTGATGTAGAGATGATTAAGTCTGGTTTTGAAAAGGCTCGCTTTGTTATTGAACATTTATCCGCAAACAAATTAGGGTGAGAAAAAGGAGATGAAAGAAAAGAAGGGTAGAATGGAATATTTTCCCTAGAGAATATCCTCCATTCACAAGGGAAAACTCTATTTTCTCAGAAGAATATTTTACACCAAATTGTAAGAGAGATTAATAAATTGGATGAGTGAATTTTCTTGAGATTTAATCTTATCGGGGTGGTGGCGTTATCAACCATCGCCCGAAAGGGCAGAAACAAAGGAGGTTTACAGTGGGACGAGTGCGAACTAATGTTAGGGTAAATGGATGCAATTGTTGGACGCTCTTTGATGGAGGGGCAAGGAATACTTATGTGGTCCAAGATGTAGCCTCACATTTGCCAACCTTTGAATTAGAAAAACCACAGTCTGTTTCTCTTGGGGGAAGAGTCTACATGGTGACAAAAACATGCTGGTTAAACTGCCTTGTTGAGGGACTTCCAGTACAAGCGCATGCTAGGGTTCTTGAAGAGATAGGACCAGATGAAGAAGGCAAAAAGATTGAAATTTTAATTGGCGCATTAACAATGCAAGAATGGGGTATAAGACCGATTCCAGATGAAGAAAGGTTAGATATGACTCATTACCCTAAGGAATTTGTGGAGTTTTGAAAAGGGGTCAGGTTTTGAAAAAAAGCGGTTCAACCCCGCTATTAACCATCGCCCGAAAGGGGAAAAAGAGGCTGAAAAAAGAGGAGAATTTGTAGAATCCTAAATCAATACAACGAAGTCGCATATCTTTGAATATAATCTCCACTTTTTTGTTGACAGAAATAGAAAAAACAAATCATCATTTTTTCTTGACGAAACTTTTGCAAATCCTATATAATAGTTACTGGTGAAAAATTATTTATTCCAACAAAAAATAGTGATTTCCAGTCTGATTATTTCTTGAGTATCCTCGGAAATTATGATATAATTTAAATGTCAAAAAATTTCCGAG
>JBFLXN010000267.1:0-2464 GCA_040755715.1 Candidatus Edwardsiibacteriota bacterium | reverse complement strand
ATTACAATATGAGTTATAGTAATAAAATGTCAGCAAAGCCTGAACATCTCTGTAATTATATAAAGAACAATTTTCCTGATAAAAAGGTCCTCTGTGTTTACGAAGCAGGACCCACAGGGTATCATCTATATGATTATATGAAAAAAAAGAACCAGCCTTGTTTAATGGTCTCTCCTCTTTCAGTTCCGAAAGCACCAAATCAAAAAGTAAAGACCAATCGTATAGATTCAATTAAACTTGCGCAAGAACTCAAATCAGGAAACATTAAACCCATAAGAGTACCTGAAGGTTATTATAGAGATCTCCGCTATCTTGTAGAGAGCCAGGAAAACTATACCCGGATGCAACGGGTAGCAAAGCAAAGAATCAAGGCTTTGCTTTTACACGCAAATCTTAATACAAAACTTAAAGACGCAGATAAGCATTGGTCTAACCGTTGTATCAAACAGATAGCTGCTCTTAAATGTTCATATGGTGTTAAAACAAGACTTGATATGCTGCTTGTAGATTTGGATTTTGCAAAGGTTCAGACTTTAAACATTCTGCGCAGTCTTAGGAATTTTTTCAAAGAGCACAAAACATTAAATGAGCATCGCCAATATCTCCAAACTATTCCTGGAATAGGTTTTAAGACAGCCTCCAGTATATTGGGTAGAATTGGTGATCCTGCAAATCTCAATAATCCTAGAGAACTTGGCTCCTATATTGGGCTTGTGCCAAAAGAAAATTCTACCGGAGATAGCATCAACAAAGGTTCAATAACCCATATGGGTAATGGGATATTGAGAAGCCTTCTTATAGAATCATCTTGGGTAGCCATACGCAAAGACAAAGAGCTTGAACAATTTTATCATCGTATAAGAAAAAAGAATCATCCTAACATAGCCAGTAGAAAGGCTATTGTTGCAGTTGCCAGAAAACTTACACACAGGATTTATTGTGTTTTAAAAGAACAAAGAAATTATATTGTTCATTGACAATAATTTTTAGAATTGGAAACGATTTCCTTTTGAGACGACTCGCCATTGACTCAGAAAAAAGTTTCGTGGGTCAGAAAGAGACTCAAAGGAAAATACGGAAAAATCAAAAAGTGAGTTCCTAAAACAGGAAGCCACGAATAACAGAGAGTTTCGTTTTCAAATAATTTTTTGTCAAAGAACAGTTAAGGAGAAATTTATTTATGTTGTGGATACTGCCGTTCGTGATGGAAACTATGGATAACTCTGTAGAGTTACCCACAGTTCCCACACTCACTTGTCCCTCCGACGGGACGTCGGGGGACACAGTCTCCACAACACTACGACTACGATTATTATTTTATAACAACTATAAATTGAAAGCTTGACACTTTACATAACAGAGTCATTTTTAAGAAACAATTTTTGCAGTGTCCGCGCATCATGATAACAAAATGACTCTGACCCCTTTTTTTAATAAAATATATTAATGAAGCAAAAAGTTGTCGTTGCAATGAGCGGCGGTGTGGATTCGTCGGTTGCTGCCGCATTACTCAAAGATAAAGGGTATGAAGTCATTGGAATAACCTTAAATCTTTTCGGCAACACTGACGGTAATATCCCATGCTGCGGCGCAGGAATCCAGTCCGACAAGGCAAGAAAGGTTTGTAATCTTCTTGGCATAAGACACTATCAAAAAAATTCCAGAGAATTATTTTATAAGAATGTGATAGAAAATTTCGTTAAAGAATACTTTCTAGGCAGGACTCCAAATCCATGTGTCGAATGCAACCGTTTGATAAAATTCTCCTATCTTTTTTCCATTGCAAGACAGATTGGAGCTGATTTTATATCTACCGGACATTATGCAAGAATTGCAGTCAAAGACGGTAAAAGATTTCTGATGAGGGGAAGGGATTCTGCCAAGGACCAAAGTTATTTTTTATACTGCCTTAAATACAGTGAACTGAAAGACATTATTTTCCCGTTGGGGGATTTAACGAAAACAGAAGTTAGAGACATAGCCGGAGAATTGAATCTTCCAACAGCCCGGGAAAAAGAAAGCAAGGACGTCTGTTTTATACCGGACGGAAATTGTTTCAATTTTCTAAAATCTTTTGCTCTGGTGGGACACGGGGACGGAAAAATTAAGGATATGGAAGGAAGGGTCATTGGCAGCCACAAGGGTTTTTTTGGTTTTACGATTGGTCAGAGACGAAATCTTGGCGTTTCCCGGGGTAAGCGTTGTTATGTGGTGTCCGTCAATCCCGGAGCGAATGAAGTTATTGTGGGGAATAGAAAGGATGCAAATGTCCGGTCGTTTAAAATCAAGGATATGAACTACTTGACTGAAAACAGGCCACAAACGGGACAGAGATTTCAGGTCCAGATTCGTTATAAACACCAGCCTGTTATGGGAGAAATAGTTCAGCAAGAAAATTGTTCTGTCCAAATCAGATTTGACGAGCCGCAGTTTGCCGTGACATGCGGACAGTCAGCTGTCCTTT
>JBFLXN010000266.1:0-2469 GCA_040755715.1 Candidatus Edwardsiibacteriota bacterium | reverse complement strand
GCTCCTTATCCAAAAAGTTTATGGGATAGAGCTTTTTCTTTTCTTCAAATTCGTCATCTGAGATTTTTGAACTGATGATCTCTCTTAATTTAGTCATCCCCGAACCATACTCAAGAGGCCTTTTATCCTGCCAGATAATCTCTTTTGGCAATAGATCCTCGAAGGCTTTACGTAATATCCATTTTCCCAAAAGCTTACCATTTTCTCTTTTTACTTTTAAACTGGCAGGTATTTTCAAAGAAAGATCAATAACCTTTTTATCAAGAAAAGGTTGTATTATTTTTATTCCAAAGAATTTTCCAATATCATTAGAGCTGAAACTCATATTTTTTGAAATCCTTTGGATATAAGCTTCTAAATCATCCAAATCATCCATAAATGAATACCCTGCGAAAAGCTCATCCGCCCCATCTCCTGTCATTATCTCCTGGGCACCTAATTCCTTTGCCAATTTCAGCCCAAAATAAACTACTAAATCATTAGGAATGGCAGGATCAAAACTCTTAAGGATTTTTATAACCGATGGTATAGAATCTATGGCCTCATCAATGTTTACAATTTTGTGATAATGTCTCAAATTTAATCTTTGTGCCAAGAATTCAGCATATCTAAAATCCTCCCCGGATGACTCTAGACTGACGGTTATCGCCAAAATATCCGGATTTAAGGCAGCTAAAATGCTCGTATCTAATCCACCGGAAAAAAGTAAACAGGATGCGCTATTTCTTTTAACTGCCTTCCTCAACTTCTCTCTCAAGTTAAGGATTAACTGTTGCATAATATTTCTCTTAATGCATTTATAAGTTTTATATTTTCTTTATGAGAACGAACCGCTACACGGAAATATCTGCCATTTAAGCCCCTGAAATTGCTGCAGTCCCTTATAAGGATTTCTTTCTGGATGAGCTTATCGGTTAAAATTGAAGAGTCAATCTGGCTATTGACAATCTTTACAAAGAGAAAATTTGCTACAGATGGATACGGCTTCAGTCCTTTGATTCTGGCCAACTCATTAAAAAGAAACTCTTTCTCCTTATTAATTAAATTGCGTGTCTTTTGTATGTAATCACTATTATTTAAGAGCATCTGTGCTAAATATTGAGCGATGCTATTTACACTCCAGGGCGGCTGGATCTGCTTTAATCTCCTGATCAAATCCTTATGGGCAACCAGATATCCAATCCTTAAGCCAGGTAAGGCATAGAATTTGGTAAAGCTCCTAAGCACTATGAATTTTTTATCTTTTACTGCCTCCGGGATAAAGGTATGCCTCGTCTCATCAAGTAAGAAATCCATAAATGCCTCATCAATAACATTTAATTTACTGTTTAAAATGAACTTTTTATCTTTTATGAGTAGATTTCCCGTAGGGTTATTGGGGTTAGAGATAAAAGATATATCGGCCTTATCTGAATTAGTTATGTTTAATGTAAAAGAATTCACTTCTTTAAGTTTTAAAAATCCAATCTTACTTCCAACTGATTTAACTGCCCTTTCATATTCTGAAAAGGTTGGCACAGGAATGAGCGTCTTTTCTGGCTTAAAGGCTTGAGCTATCAAATAGATGAGCTCAGTTGAGCCATTTCCAATGAGTATATTCTCTTCATCTATTCCCCAGTGGCCAGCAATCTGTCTGATTAAATCCTCTGCCTCAGGGTCAGGATAATGAAGAATCAATTTATAACATTTGATAAATTCCCTCCTGATATCTTCAGTTAGACCCAGAGGATTAATATTTGCGCTAAAATCAATCACCTCTTTTTTGTATCTCCTTTTGATCTCGTATATATTTCCACCGTGAACCCCGTTAGAAAGTTTGGAAGGGGCTTCTAACCCCTCCCAAATTATTTCATGTATTTTCTCAAACTCCACCCTTTCGGACGGAGCCTCTTTTCTAACGGGGTGAAGAAAATCTATGTCAGCCATTTAAGTAACACCCCTATAATGAGCATTAAAACTGAAGTTACAAAACTGATCTTAAGTGTCTCATTTATAAGAAAGGCATCAACTTTTCTTCTATCCTCACCAATATATCGTTTCTCTACGAATTTACCTTGATAAAAGGCCCCTCCGCCAAGTCTTATCCCTAAGGCACCAGCCATTGATGCCTCTGAAATACCGCTATTTGGAGAAGGATGCTTCCTGCCATCTTTAAGCATTGTTTTATAAGCATTTCTGAAACCTTTACCTGAAATAAAAGAGGAGATTGAAATCAAAAATCCTGAGATACGTGCAGGAATGTAGTTGGCCACATCATCTAATCTTGCGGAAAACCATCCAAAATCTCTATAGCGCTCGTTTTTATATCCTAACATTGAATCGAGGGTATTTGTTGCCTTATAGGCTACTGCCAGAACTGGTCCGCCTAAAGTCAAATAGAATAAAGGCGCAACAATGCCATCATTGGTGCTTTCTGCAATACTTTCGATTGTTGCCCTTACTACCTTATCCTCACTCAGATTCTGGGTA
>JBFLXN010000265.1:0-2471 GCA_040755715.1 Candidatus Edwardsiibacteriota bacterium | reverse complement strand
AGGGGTTACAATTCCGAAAGTTGCCAGTGGCAAGTTTCGGAATGTCATATCCCGATAGAATCGGGATGTGAAAGTGCTGTGTGACTCCCGAAAAAAGTTACGGAATTTATGTCACACAGCACTAGATAAGTAGACTCCCTACTATAATCAGCAATATTGAGGGCCAGAGGCTCAAAGAGAGACTTAACTGTCCGGGGACTTTATCTAAAATTCCTAAAGAAACATAATTTCCAATGATTAAGGCGCTAATTCCTCCAAGAGAAAGAAGAAGTAAACCAAGTCCGGAAAATTTTCCCGAGGAGCGTTCCTCGGTGGACATAATTTCAGAGTAAAGCAGTCCCCATCGTTCAACCCGCTTGTAAAGTAAGGCAAGGACTAACGGCCCCAAGATAGCGGCCACCAAAAAATTATTGAGGACAATAATATTGCCGAGAAAGGCGAATGGAACCAGTCCAAGGAGGTCAACCCCCCAACCAATGACCACTCCACAAATTAGACTGGCTAAAAGGGTCACTAATAAATAGAAAAGAAGTTTTGAAAAAGAATCTAATCTGGAAGCAGTATTTCCGGTGAGACACCTGAAGGCCCGATAGGGGATGTAGCCAAAGAGGAAATTGCCGATGAAACCGAAAATGCTTCCCAATCCGAGTGTTCCGAAAAAGTCTCCGATTAGATTCCCGAAGGCGGCTCCCCAAGCGGCAGCCGGTCCAAAAAGAAGTGAACAAACAACGGGAAAGACATTTGCTGGTCTAATCTCAGTAAAGCCGGGAATAATGGGGATTGGTTTGAGAGGAATAAGCACGGCGGCATAGACGGCAGCTGTCAATGCAGTTAAGACAATCATTCTGGTATTTTCCCACATAGAAAAAACTTCTTTCATTTTACCCTCCTTGTTAACGGTAAGCAGTAGGCAGAGCGTATTCTTCTATCTGCTTTTTGCTTTCTGCCTACTGCCTCTTGCCTTCTGCCTCCTTTCTTTTGTTTTGATTTATCGGAAAGTCCCCTTGATTTCTCCCCAATCGGTAGTATCGGCACGAATATCTTCCCACTTAAATATGCTCCAATAATCACCTTCTCTCCGCAAGTAAAAACGACTTTTCCCCTTAGCATATTTTTCTTGAGGATAGAAATAGAGACGAAATTCATAGCCACGATATAACACGGCTAAAGTGTCTAAAATTTCATCGGCTGGTTCGGTAGAAGAGAAACTTAAACTGATTGCCCCGCTAGTGAAGATTCGCTGGGTAACTGTTTCCTCTACTTCTCGGTCCCAATTAACAAACTTTAATGAATCAATTCCGTTTCTTTCATAAGGGTCGGCTAAAAAAACGAAGTCTTGAGTGAAACAGTCAAGATAGTAACCAAGATTTGTGCCTGTATAAGAATTTTTAAAATTTGTCAAAACGACCGCTGGCTTAAGAGGAGCCTGCCAGACAACCCCACTCTGAGAAGGCTTTGGGGCAGTCCTGGTTTTGAATAAGCTACAGCCAGTTAAGACAGTAACCAGTCCGATGACTCCGAAGAGGCCGAGTATCGGACTCCTTCGGAGCAGACAGTAGATAGTAGGTAGTATTAAAAATGAATCCTTTTGCTTCATCACTAAGACCACCTTTCTAAGGTCAATCTTCCATTCTCTAATTTTCCGTAAGTAAAGTGTTCCATCCAGTCTCCCACATTGAGATAAGTTTTATCTTGCCAAGATTCAAACTTAGGTTTGTGTGTATGTCCTAAGATGACACCATTAAAACCCTCCTTAAATTTTTCTTGCACTCCTGGCCAAAGAGGACATGACCCCCCCCCTTCCCTCCCCCCAGTGGGGAGGGATAAAGGGAGGGGTCGCCGGGAGAAGCGCGAAAAAAGATGGGCTAAGGGAATACCCAAATCAGGATGAATCAGACGATATAATGAAATATTCAAAGGCAGATGTAAAAACCATTGCAAAATCTTATTGCCGAGATTTCCCTTCTGGAAATCATCCCCATGGGACAGAAAGAGACGCAGGTTTTGTCTTTCAATTTCATAAGCGTTTCTGGAAGTGACAATCCCCATCTCATTCCAGAAAGAACCCAGCCACTCATGATTTCCGGCGATATAGGTAATTTTTATTCCAGCCTCCTTCATTTCATAAATAGCTTTAGTTACTCTGAAGTAATTTGTAGGAATGACTCTCTTATATTCAAACCAAAAATCAAACAGGTCTCCTAAAATAAATAACTCTTCCGCTTTTTCTCTCACAAGATTTGAAAAGGAAAGAAATGTTTTTACCTTTCTAATTTCTTTTTCGTGACCTTCTGCGCCAAAATGAGCATCGGAAATAAAATAAATAATTGGTTTCATACCAAAAATATTATAGTTACTGGTGAAAAATTAAGACTTCAATATAACTGGTTCCTGATAAGGGAAGCCAAAGTTTTTGCTCTTTGACATTTTCTATTCTTATTTTCTTTTTCCTTTGCGAGAACGATAAATTC
>JBFLXN010000264.1:0-2482 GCA_040755715.1 Candidatus Edwardsiibacteriota bacterium | reverse complement strand
ATTCTATTTTTTCTTTCTTGGACAATTTTCTGACAAAAATGGGATGCATGGTTACCGTCACCTCCGGTAACCATTATAGCACTTTTTGTCACAAAATGCAAGTAATATTTAGTTAACAAAGCAATATCCAATAGATTTGATATTTAAAGCTGGGAATATATTACTTCCGTAATTAGTCCATCTATTATTAATTTTATGATATTTACTTATTCCAGAATCAGTGGCTATCCAAATAGTATCCTCTCCTACTGCGAGAGAAGTTATACTATTTGATATAATGCCTGAATTCTCTGTTGTATAGCTTCTCCATTTTTTCATTTTTTTGTTATATACACTTATCCCTTTGCTAGTACCTATCCAAACTTCCTCGTTATCAATCGCTAAACACCGAACATCATTACTAATTAATTCAGTCTTTATATGAGATTCATCCGGATTTTCTAAATCATAAATCTTAGCATAATAATGGATCCACTTTTCTCCATCAAAAACACTTACCCCTCCATCTACAACCATTTCAGGTGGATCGGCATCATAATAGGCATAATGAAAATCTGACCTGCCAAGCCAGATATGACCATCTTGGTCTATCTCCATACAGGTAATATCTCCTCCCATTATAGCCTTTTGTTCTTGTGGGGGATAGCTTCTACTTAAATAATTCCTGCAACCTTTATTTGTTAATTTTGAAACTCCCAAATTTGTTGCAAACCAAACATTATTTCTTCTATCCACCACGATGGAATTTATTACATTATCGAGTAATCTACAATTTCCCTTTCTTTCTTCTCTTTTTGTCCTGTCATTATAAACCATATGGTATCCTTCGTAATGGACTAACTCACCTGTTATTAGATCATACATATAAGCTCCCTTTTGGTAACTCCCAAACCATACTTTATTATGCACTTTGACTGCCAGGAAACTATTTGTTGGAGGATAAGTATATTTTGTTTCCAATATTGTGTTCTTTTCATGTATTTTAGATGGAATTGCTTCCCACCTTTGACTCTTCTTATCGTAAGTATTTATCCCATAATCAGTAGCGATGAAGACATACCGTGAAGTAAAATCAATAGAATGGCTAGCATAACCTGGAGCTATTATGTCAGCAAAGGATACTTGTGAAAAACAAAACATACTTATTGCAAATAAAAACAAGAAAGTTACTTTCTTATGAAATAATGGTGAATTCATCTCTCTAATCCTTAAGTTAAATATTGCCCGCAATGAGCAGACCGGGCTCGGGGTAAACGAAGTTGGTTGGACGAAAGCAAAGCTTTCGGACAGACAATTTTGTTTACCCCGTGATAGGCGAAGTGGCGCTTCGCCACGAAGCCTATCGCGGGGCGAAGCCCCGAGCCCGATAAGCAAAATGTTCCGCCGAAGGCGGAAAGCGAAGCGTCATTTTGCTTATCGTCCTTGGTGTAAAAGAAGTTCGGCGAAGCCGAATTTGGACGGAGTGAAGCGCAGTCTTTTACACCGTGTTAGGCGATGTTCCGAGCCTTTATTGTTAATATTAAACTTTGTTCTCCCCCCATGCTTTTCTATCTGCTTCTGGGTCCTTGTAATCACATACCAAAACAGCTTTACCCCTTTTGATACGAATTATGCTGACCGCGCTCTCTTGAAAATTTCTTCCCTCCCGGTCAGTAAGGGCGAGGTCCCATTCCACTGCGACGACATTTGTACTGCCGAAGGCAAATATATTTTGAACCATGATATTTTTCACGGTAATGTTCCATTTGGGAAATTGTTCCCAGTATTTCTGAGCAAACTGTCCTATGGCCTTTTTGCCTTCAAACCGCCCACTAACGAAGGCGGCTCCGTAATAGATAAAAGTAGCATCTTCTCTCCAGTTAGCCAGAAAGCTAGAAAGATCGCGTCTATTCAAGGAATCATATGCAGAACGCACCTTCCTTTTGGCAATTATTGCACCGATCATAACTCACCTCTTGTATTCATGTTATCTATCAACTTGCTTGCCAC
This sequence comes from Candidatus Edwardsiibacteriota bacterium, assembly GCA_040755715.1. Taxonomy (GTDB): domain Bacteria; phylum Edwardsbacteria; class AC1; order JBFLXN01; family JBFLXN01; genus JBFLXN01. Next base: position 493 of record JBFLXN010000264.1, on the reverse strand, counting down.
CTAATTGCCCACCTAAATCTCTTTGCAATTCATAGAGCGATGAATTTCGCCTAACGATTTGCGTGTTTACGACGTTGCGACCGAAGGGAGCAATGTGGCTTTAGCCCTTGCGTAAACACGCTGTTAGCTGCCGTGCATTTTGATTTCAAATAGAACTCAAACTATTCATAAACAGGCTAAGTTCCCTCTTCAATTGCATCCATACCTTTTGTAAGGGAGTTACCAACTTTTCTACCTCATCCCATTTCAAGAAAAACGAATATGAGTGTCGATAAAAGTGTCTGAAACCAAGGTACTCAGCCAATTTTTGTGCCATTTCATCTGAAATAACATGGTTCCTCTTTGGTGTTCGTTGTGTCATTTGTACCAAGAGATCTCTATGCCACTGATCCCCCTTAGGAACATTTTCGTCAAGTCCTTTTGCGATGGACAAAAAGATATTTTCCACCCCATTATAGAAAGAATGCAATACAGAGGCTATCGCCGTAATCTC
>JBFLXN010000263.1:0-2504 GCA_040755715.1 Candidatus Edwardsiibacteriota bacterium | reverse complement strand
TTTTGATATTTATATTTGATATTTAATATTTGATATTTGATATTTATTTGTTGTCTCCCTCAAATCCTATTTTGCAGAACCCTATACACTATTTTAACCTTTATGCTAGATTAAGACACCACCAAAAATCTGTAACTGTTCACCGCACAGACATAAATTACCACCTGAACGGTTACGGATTTTTTTAAATAAAAGTTTGTCAGTATTTGCAAATCAAAAGGTTGTAGGATTAGAAAACTTTTGTCTCCCAAAGGCTAAAATCAAGGAGAATAACTCGTTTTAAATTTAGAAATAATCCTCTTCCTACCAATCCACATCTATTTTTATTTATTTTTACAAAAGGGCTTTTACCCCAATTTGTTACACAGATTACAGGAAATGAATTTTTCTTTATAACCTTACCATCTTCTAATATTATACCCACAGAAAAAGTGTTTATCATATAACCTTTATATATCTCATTTAAATGACTACCTTGATAAATCTTTCCTTCTTCTTCCAGAAGATGAGGAGTAATTAACCCTTCAGATATTAATCTTTCCCTATCTACAAATAGTAGATAAGTTCCAGTATCAAGGTCACAAGGTAGTTTAACTGTTGTTGTTAGAGATGCGATTTGAATTTCTGTTGTTGGATAATGGTCATCTGGTGCGCCTGAGGTTTTACTCCATATAGAAGCCCCTTCTTCAATCATAAAAAAGTAGTCATTTATAAAAAGAAATGGGAATTTTGCCTTTTCCTCACAGAGTTTTAATATTTCTTTTCTCTGTGGATATTCACAAATATCTGGAGAAGATTTAACTATTACTCCGTTCACTACAGATATCCAGGCGGCATTTAATTCCTGAAATTTTTTATTAAGCCAATCTTTGTTCTTTTCCCACAGGAGAGAGTCTAACTGAATCTTTTGCTCCTCCGTAAGGGAAGAAAACTCCTCTAATCTTAAATTCTCTCCAATAAACCCACTTTCATACCTTGTTGGTTTAAAGAAGTTAGTGGATTGTTCAATAATCCCCATAGTCTCTATCTCGGCTGGTTTTGAGGTTGTTGGTAAAGTGGGAATGTTCACAGTCATATTTATTACAGTTATATTCATATTAACTTCCGGATGGTCTTTTACTAACTCTTTAATTCTTCTTCTTTCTCTTTCCTCCAATATTGGTAGAAGCTCTTTAATTTCGGCTCTAATCGAATCCATACTTACATCTCCCTTTGAATTTCCCTAATATACTGCTCAAATCTCTCCTTGCCTAAAGACCCTTTTAGTCTATTAAGGTAGTCGAGTGTATTTTCAAGATGTGGGGAGTTAAGTTTCCTGAATACTGAAGATGCTTGAAGATAATTCCTGATGGCTGATTGATACTCTCCCTTCTCTTCATGAACTCTACCAAGTTGACCAATCGTGAAACCAATCCCTAACTCGTCCCCCAGTCCCTCAGCTATCTTTCTTGCTTCTTCATAGTGGTCTATTGCCTTTTGATATTCCTTTAAGGAAAGGAAAACATTACCCAGATTATCAATCCAGTCTTCTTCGGCTTGCCTATCTCCAATCTCCCTGGCTATCTTTAGTGCCTCTTCAAAATATTCAATCGCCTTCTGATATTGACCTAAAGAGTAATAAGCATTACCTAAGTTGCCAAGACGACTTCCTTCACCCTGCCTATCTCCAATCTCCCTTGCTATCTTCAATCCCTCTTCAAAATAGCCGATTGCCTTCTGAAATTGGCCTAAGGAGCCGTAGGCAATACCTAAGTTGCCAAGACAAGTTCCCTCACCCTGTCTATCCCCAATCTCCCTTGCTATCTTCAATCCCTCTTCAAAATAGCCGATTGCCTTCTGGTATTGACCTAAAGAGTAATAAGCATTACCTAAGTTACCAAGCCAAATTCCCTCACCCTGTCTATCCCCAATCTCTTTGATTATCTTCAGTGCCTCTTCATAATAATCAATTGCCTTCTGGTATTGACCTAAAGAGTAATAAGCATTACCTAAGTTGCCAAGTTCAGGCCCTTCACCCATTCTATCTCCAATCTCTCTGGCTATCTTCAGTGCCTCTTCATCATATTCAATCGCCTTCTGATATTGACCTAAGGAGCGATAGGCATGACCTAAGTTGCCAGTAGTTGCTCCCGCTGCCTGTCTCTCATTTAATTCCTCAAATATGGGTAATGCCTCCTCATAGAGTTTGATAGCCTGATGATACCTTGCAAGTCGCAACGATAGACTGGCTAAGGTAAATGCAAAGTAACCTCTAAGAAGACTATCACCTATTATCTTTGCTGATTCATAGTTAAGGGTAGCAAGGTAATATGCCTGTGGTGGAGATTGGTTAGCCAGGCTATTGATTGTTTGATTAAGATTCAACACTACCTCTTTATCCAGCCAGGGTTTTATCCTTTGACTATGAACTTCTGCTATTGCCTCATCTAAGGAAACTTGTCCTTTTACTACTTTACTTACTAAATCTAAAAATATCTCTTTAGCATTCATCTGTTTTTATCCTC
>JBFLXN010000262.1:0-2510 GCA_040755715.1 Candidatus Edwardsiibacteriota bacterium | reverse complement strand
CCCTAAGGGGTTACAATTCCGAAAGTTGCCAGTGGCAAGTTTCGGAATGTCATAGGGGCGATAGCCCCTGTGAAAGTGCTGTGTGACTCCCGAAAAAAGTTACGGAATTTATGTCACACAGCACTAGAATAGGATAATTGTCTTGATCACTAAAGTAACAGAGATAAGATTGAGCTTTCCCGGCGCCGGTCTCTCCTGTTTGTTTGCCAGATTCATCTCGAGCAATACCTGTGTTTTTTTCTGTAGGAAATTCAAGAAGACCCTTCTCGCCATTTTCTATCAGTGAAAAGGTCTCCCTCTTATTGAAACAGTTTCCCCAGCGGTCACCTTCAAGTTCAATGAAATATTTGTAGTCTCGCTCTTTATCTTTCACTCTGATTGAGCCATGCAACTCAAAAGAAATTGTTTCACCAAGTTCACCATTAAATACAATCTCGCCAAATCCGCTCCTTGTTTGTATAGCATTCCGAGCGTCTTGTTCTACCCCTGTATACTCGGCTAAGAATTTGAAGCAATCAAGAATATTACTTTTACCAGCGTTGTTCGGTCCAATAAAAACCATAAAAGGCTTCAAGTCTAACGGAAAATCTTTAAGACTTTTGTAATTCTTGGTTATAATTTTATTTAAAGGCATTCTCTCACTCCTTTTTGTCATCTAATTTAAAAGGTTCTGGTAACAACTTTTTTATATTGGTAATTTTTATTTTTCCACTTTTGTTTATTAAGATAATTTGTAGGTTTGGCGCGAATTCCGAGATTATCTGTCGGCAAGCACCGCAAGGTGTAATCAAATGTCGTGAATCACTCACTAAAGCCAAAGCCACAAAATCTCGTTCAGCAGCAGAAATAGCTTTGCCCACTGCTACCCTTTCAGCACAAATTGTTAAACCATAAGAAACATTTTCCACATTACAACCAGTATAAATTGTTCCTTTTTTGGTGAGAATGGCAGCCCCAACCCTAAACTTTGAATAGGGTGTATAAGCATTTTTCTTCGCTTGTTTAGCAGCTTTGACCAATCTTTTGTAATTCTTCAAGGAAACTTCTTCCATTTTTGATTTCCCTAATTTCAAAAACCTGAGCGATAGTAGCACCCACATCAGCAAAGGTTCGGCGCGTTCCTAAATTAATTCCACTATGTACCGAATTATAAACTAATAATGGCACATATTCTCTGGTGTGGTCTGTGCCTTCTGTAGTAGGGTCACAGCCATGGTCTGCTGTGATGATTAAAATGTCAGTAAATGTAAGACGCTTCATAACTTCTACTAACCAATCGTCAAAATCCTGTAATCCATAATAAAATCCCTCACAATCATTGCGGTGTCCCCAGAGCATATCAAATTCTATTAAATTAACGAATATTAATCCTTCTTTCACCCTTTGCATTATTTCTAAAGTTCTTTCCAATCCATCAAGATTGTCTTTGGTATGGATTGATTCAGTTAATCCCTGACTGGCAAAGAGGTCTTCAATCTTCCCGATACCGACGACCGGTAGGCCTTTTTCTTTAAGATAATTCAAAATTGTCTTTTCTGGCGGCGGTAGAGAATAATCCTTTCTTCTGACGCTATCACGTAGATAAGCTCCGGATTCTCCTACAAATGGCCTGGCAATCACTCTTCCTACACCATGTTTTCCAGTTAACTGGCTCCGGGCAATTTCACAATAGTGATAGAGCTCTTCTACTGGAATTATCTCTTCGTGGCAGGCGATTTGAAAAACGCTATCGGCAGAAGTATAAACAATGGGAAAACCAGTATGGATATGTTCATCACCGAGTTGTTTGATAATCTTTGTGCCAGAAGCAGGGATATTGCCAATAATCTTTCTCCCAATAGCTTTTTCAAAAGGTTCTATAACTTCTAAAGGAAAACCATTTGGATAAGTAGGAAAAGGATGTTCCAAAACAACTCCAGCAATTTCCCAATGACCTGAAGTTGAGTCTTTGCCTGGGGAGAGTTCTTGCATTTTCCCGAAAGAAGCCAGTGAGTTATTGACTGGTGAAACTCCCAAGATAGGAATAATGTTTCCTAAACCGAACCGTTGGAGATTTGGCAAAAAAAGTCCACCAAGTTTTCTGCTAAGATTCCCCAAGGTATTGGTTCCCTCATCGTGATAGACACCTGCATCAGGCAACTCTCCTACCCCCACGCCATCAAGGATGATGAGGATAACTCTTTTGATTTGCGAACCCTTCATAACTCACTTTCACTGAGAACGCAGAATATTCGGAGATTACACAGAGATTTTTTTGCGGTCTCTGCTGCGGTTTTTGCGTAATCTGCGGATAATTTTTGATAAAGTATAACCCAATGTTGGTAGCTGTGTCAAGGAAAATCTGCCTTCGTGTCATTTAAAATTCAAAAGTGAACTCTTAAACTGCTATAATCTAACCCAAAAAAGGAGGGTTGGGTTATGGCAAAACATTTACACAAAAGGTTTACGGATTCCCAGGTCAAAGATCTTATTGAACGCTATCTGAAAGAAGAAATTGAAAGAAAGTATAT
>JBFLXN010000261.1:0-2522 GCA_040755715.1 Candidatus Edwardsiibacteriota bacterium | reverse complement strand
TTTTAAATAAACAGCCTATCTTCATCCATAAAGCTCCTTAAATCTCTTCTCTTATCTCCCCAATCTCTCTCTTTTTCTTCTCTTCATCCCTAATCTTTACTTATATTTCTCATTTTGCAGAAGTCTACCTTCTCCTATATATAAAACCTCAGGGCCATTAGATCCTTCAAGACTACTTATCATATGCAAATAGTTATGTCCTTTTCCAACTGAAATTTCATCCACTCCTAATGTTGTTATCCCTGATAAATCCCTTTCCATTTGAGCCTTTTCTATTGCCCTCTTATCTATCTCCTTTACTGTTTGCCAATGTAAGCATTCAAATGTTGCTACATCCTCTACTGTCATCACCTTACATAGCTCACTTGTTTGATGGGCTAGTTCTTTGGTGATTCTAGCATATCTTTCCAAGAATTCTAAGCTTTCTGTCTTTATTCCACAATTAGGGCAGTTAATCCTTTTCTTCTCAAATACTAAAACTGTTGGATACTTCCATAGATGTAGATGGCGAACCTCCTGAATACGGGAGTCATAGTATGTTGTTAAGACCCTTTTACATCCACTACAGACATACCTTTTTCTCTCTCTATTTAAGAATAATATTACCTTCTCTATGTCGCCCTCTTTCCTTATTTCCATCTCCACCACAAAAAATCCTTGACATCCTAATAACTCTGTAAGATAATCTTTATGTTGCATCGTTTGGGTCCTCCTTTTTTCAAGATTTAAGGAGTATAATATATTACCCAAATAGATGCAACTGGCTTAAATTCTTAAATATTATTTACCCATTATATTCTGTGAAGAGCCTCATTTAATGTTATGCCCTCCACCGCACGAGGATATTCAACAAGCTCGCCGACCTGTTTCTTATTAGCGCATAAAGCAAACTTGGCTTTGGGTCTCTTTTCCTTTAATCCGAGGAAAGCCGATAGTTTATCGTAGTTAGAATCCATCTTAGCTACATTAGCCATATCAATCCTTAGAGTGGGGTCACAATAATAAACCCAATTTCTGCTTTCAACTTCAGGCCAATTCCGAATTGCCCACTCATAAAATTGGATTATTTTTATCTCTTTGCCATTATCTTGACAATAAAAGTTAACCGTGTCAATACTTTTGCCTTTTTTTCGCTCATAAGTTAATTTTGCCATTTTGCCATCTACAGAATCGGAAAGATGTTTGAACGAAATATTTTTGTATTGCTCCTTCATAAAGCTAACATCTAACCAAGGGGATTCACTGGGAGCTAATAATGTTCTGATTTTTGAACTATCTCCCTTAGCTAGTGCTTTTTGGTAAGTTTCTACGCATTGTCTGTATGTAGAGACTCTGTGTAAAGAACATTTAGCAGAGCCTAAAAGCGCTAATATTACTACCGATAAGATTAACAAATTGTGCCTTTTATTCATTTCATTCTCCTCTTTAGAGTGTTTACCAAATACCACACTTGGTTTGGGCAAGATTGAGGTTACCCTTTTAGAAATTTTGCTTCTTAATAATACCGCAATATCTGCCCTCGACTTTGATAAATATAGAGCAACTTTAAAACATAAGAATTTTCAGAAAGGTCTATCCTTTATCTCCTTCTGATATTTCTCTCTAACTTTCTGAAAGAATTGTATTGCTATCTCAGTCCGATAATCAGGATAGGTCCATTCTAATGGACGAAATTCTTTATGTTTGTAGATTAGCGTCACTTCGGCAAAAATTCCGTCTTTCAAGTAAATGCGATGGGCAAAATCTTTGGTGGAAGCAAGCACCAACCGTGATAGGACAATATAGCCGGGGTCAAGATTGACTCTCCTCTTTCCCATCACCGAAAATTTGTTTTCCAGAGCATTCGTCTTAAGTTTAATTTCTGGTAGAGTTTCAGAGGCAATCAATTTCTCAAAAGAAACCCATTGTCTCCATAAATTTTCTCCCATCTCTGATTTATAATAATCAGTAAAATCAAAAGGAATCAATAGGCTTCTTAAATCAATTATGCCAAAATTTTCTTGCAAAAGACTCTCTACCTCAGAAATAAGATCTTTTTCTGAAATAATAATCCCGCAGATTAGTTTTGCGGGTCGGAGAGCCGCCGTCAGTTTGGCGGACAAAGGATTCTCAGGTCCCGCCATTTTTAAAGAAAAATTTACCACGGATGGCACGAATATACACGAACAGATTCAATAACAAACTGAATGTAATAGGCTCTTACTATAAAGCTATCTACGAACTATGAACTATCAACCATCAACTCTTCTTATTTCTCTACTGACCACGAATAATTTATATTGAGGAAAATTTTTCAGTTTTTAAGCCTATTTCGGAGTTCATCCTTTTTCTATTAACCATGAATACTCTATATTTGCTGGGTTTCTCAGGGTGGCTCCGATAGAGCAATATTTACGGGGCTTCACCGATTTCGGTGCAAATTCTGAGTTATTTTTGGTCATTTAGAAATATAGAATTGGTCGTAATATTCCCAGAACAAGTAACTCAGAAAATCTTAATAGCGTTTGGCGCCAGATTGAAGT
>JBFLXN010000260.1:0-2524 GCA_040755715.1 Candidatus Edwardsiibacteriota bacterium | reverse complement strand
TTTGGGGGGGTTGTTTTTGGGATTGTTCAGTTGATGTTGGTTGGATGTTGTGTTTGCTTTTTTGTGATTTTGAGATAGAGGTATTTTTGTTTGGGGGAGTTTTTCTGTGAATTGGAGAGTGTGAAAGGCTCCACTCGCAGAGGGAAATCCTCCAGCCTATAGTTTTGGATACTTCGTTCTCAAAACTGTGGGTCGTATTTCCATCTCGCAGGAGGTCGCCTTAATTGGTTTTATTGTTTCTATTGGTGTTTTTTGTTTCTGTTTTGTAAGTTGTGTGTTTCTAAAGTGTTAGATTTAATTCTAATAGGAGAGGAGGGGGGAATAAGGTATGGAATTAAAAGCAAATCATTAACTTTGTTGTAATTCTTGCGTGACAAAGAGAGAAAGGTTTAAAAATCGTGAACTTATGGCACTTCTATGGCTCATGTTATCTTATCTCTCGAAGAGAATCTTCCTACTGTAAAGATTGCTTACAACGCTCTTTAATTCGGATTTTGGGTCTAGATTATGTCTTTTAGAAAGTCGTTTGGCAGACTTCTCAACAGTCTAACTGCGAGACAACGAAAGATAGTCTTGTCTATGTATAAGCCAATGAATCCTTCTGAGTTGAAAAGAATCACTGGTTTCAGAGGTAATTATGTAAATTATGTCTTGAAAGAGTTTGTTGAAAAGGGCATTGTCAAATGCCTTGTTTCTTCCGCAAGGACAGGAAGGATATATGCACTTACAGAGATAGGTAAGAGATTAAGAAAGTGCTTGTCGGAAAATGTAGGTGATGTTCAAAGAATTTCTTCTAATTATTTAGAGCCAGAAAAAATAGATTGGAAACTATATGGTTGGGTTTTGGCTGGAAAAGGTAAAAGAGAGTATTTGAAGATAATCGGTAGAATTTTGAAAGGCAAGGATAGCTTTAAGGCAAGAGAAGTGTTTGGCTATTTCAGAATAGAAGGGCTAGGAATCACGCCAAGGACTGAAGTTTACAGGGCATTGAAACAGTTCGTCAGAAAAGGAATCTTAGTTCGAGTTCCTGAGGGCAAAAGAGGAGTAAGATTTCAGTTTACCAAGAAAGGACGAAAGATTGCCGAGCTGCTTGCAACTTAAGCTGGCTTCAGTGAGAAAGACAATGGAATATTCGAGTTAGATAACATTCTTTTGATTACCTTTACTATCTCTTTCTTCACTTCTGGATTTTCATTTATCGCTTCATAGGTGATTTTGCTTGTGAGGTTCAATTTTTCTACAAGTTTCCATATATTATTGTTTTCCTCTTTGAGTCTTATTAGGTCCTCTTTGATTTCTTGGTTTTCCTTTTTAATCTTACTGACCTCGTCTGTCTTTACTATTTCTGCTGTTTGCTCTTCGTGAATGCCTTCCCTGTCGATGTATCTTGCTGGTTGTTTGCTTGCCATGCTCCAACCATATCTGTAGCATAATTGATATGGCGTGAGTTTGTGGCAATAGTAAGTAGCTGATGAATGTCTTAGATGATGAATCTTTATATCTTTGTTCAGTGCCTTTTTTGCAAGCCTCTTCAATGTCATTCTTACATGGTCGTAGCTCATGGGAAAGAGCTGTGCCTCTGGGTTTTTTTTGTCGGGATGCTCTTGTAGCCAAGATTCAAGGGGTTTTGTGCACATTGGAATACTTATCGTTCTCGGATTAGTCTTTGAGAATTCTATCCTTATCATATAATAGTCTTCTTTCTTTGTAAGATGTTTCAATCTTATGTTCAGAAACTCTTCAATTCTTGCCCCAGAGTCAAATAATAGCATAACTAATGCTTTGTCTCTTATAAGAGAAGTTTTATTTATCATCTTTTCTATTTCTTCTCTTGTAAGTGCAGGAATTTCTTTTATCTTTTCATATGTTTCCATAAACGAGAAGTCAAGGTTGTTTACCCCTTTTTCTTTCATCCATTTCCCAAACTTTCTGAAACCTATCTTATAGTAGTTTTTTGTCGCTTCACTGAATTTCTTTTTGTTTTTCTTCTTATATCTATCATTCTCAAATTCCAAGATGAATTTCTCTAATTCCTCTTGGGATAGTTTGTTAAATCTTTTGTTTATAGTATTTGAGATAAACTTTAGCATATCCAGAAGTCTATTGCATCTCTTTGGTCCTATTTTTTTCTTAGACTTATTCTTTATAGTCTTGCCTGTCTCACAGTCTTTGAGAAATGCAAAAATGAGCCTTTTGTTCTCGGCTATTATTTTCTTGTCCCTTTCCAAGGATTTGAGGGCTCTTTCATAGTTTTTTCTGCTATTGTGTATATCTATTTTCTCTTCATCTGTAATGGTCATAGAAAGTATTATAATTACTGCTATATAAATGTTTCCATCTTCCGAACAGATTTGTTCAACGCCCGCACCGAACGATGAACGATTTTGTTCTATTTGTGGAAACAAATCTTGTCGTCGGTTCTGGTTTTTTATTTATAGGGGATTCATCTTAATAAAGCTTTTTGTTTTTGGTTTTATCTCCTATTTTCAGAAAACTTTTTGTAATTTCCGTCTTTCTCTTTACT
>JBFLXN010000026.1:0-23116 GCA_040755715.1 Candidatus Edwardsiibacteriota bacterium | reverse complement strand
GCTTGGGTCAGACAACGTAATCGTCAGAAAGCAACCGTTTCCTGGCAGTTTACAAAGAACATTGCTCGTAAGAAACTTAACAGGTTCTATTACAATATCAAAAATTAGTGTCACAGACCACTAGTGTGGCTTATACTGGGTCGTTTGGGATTCAGATGGGAAATATAGGTAAAATCATAAGTGTGCTTGGTGATATTTGGAATGAATATGAACATAAAACCTTGTTGACACTTGTCTTGGTTATTATATTAGTAGGGTTTAGAAAAAAACCGCACCTGTTCAGGTACATGCTTTTTTCTCTTCCTGTAGTTCCTGTTTTTTCTAGATTTACCGGACTCTTGTCTTCTTCAGGATACATTCTTTATTTTAGTCTGTTAGCCCCTTATTTGTTCTTACTTATCGGGAACAAAAAGTTTGCACGACAGCTCTTTTACGGAATCTGGATACCTTCATTTATCGCAGGTATGACCACGGCCTGGACTAGTAGTAATAGCCATATAAATGCTTCGGTAGGTTTGTTTCCAGGAAGTATAGTAACACTGGTTTTCTTAGTAGTTTTATTCTCAGGAATAGAATTTCCTAAAGGCTCTGCGCATTTTAGTAATATGAAATTACAAATTGTTTTACCTACTCTAGTGCTATTTATGCTTCTTAATTTTCAGTATTCTATACTATATCGAGACGACAATATACAAGATCTAAAGACTAAGGTTGAATCAGGCCCCTTTAGGGGACTTTACACAAGCAAGGAGAAAAACGATTATCTAACTGTTCTTTGTGATGACATAAAGGCTGTTTCCAGGCCAGGGGATAAGATTCTTTTCTACGATAGGTTCCCGGCGGGTTACTTGCTTACATCTATGCTTCCTGCTACCAATACGGTTTGGCTGCAACCAATATCTTATTTTCCTAATTTAAAGCGGCAAGATGTAATTAACTACTATCAAAAAAATAACATTGAACCTGATCTTGTCGTTAGAATGAAAAAAGTATTCTATAGTAAAATGTCAACTGACTACTTGTCTTATCCTTCTCAAGATTCGTTGAACAGCATGATAGAAAGCAATAGGTATCAAGCGATTGTGTTGCGAGAAGACTATACTATTTATAGAAAAGCAATAGGCAGTTCAACAAGAGTTGAAATTTCCGGCTCAACTGCAATTGTTGAGCGAAAGAAGCCAATGATAGGAAGTCCCTAAAAAAGAATAAGCTCGGATGGTTTTAATCTTATTGAATTGTTAAAGTTAAGAATCTACACAAAATGTTTAGAAACGGAGAGATATAAATTATGCAAAATAAAACGAGGATTCCCAGAGTTGCTGTGGTTGGAGGTGGACAATGGGGCAAAAATCTAATTAGAAATTTTGCCAAATTGGGAGCATTGTACGCCATTTGTGATACCTCACGGGAGGCTTTGGAACACTACGGTTCTGCCTATCCTGAGGTAAAGAGTTACAGCTCTTTTATGGATTTATTGGGCGACGCTTTGGTAGAAGCATTAGTCATATCTACACCGGCAGCACTTCATTATCCTATGGCTAAGGAAGGACTAATGGCTGGAAAGGATGTGTTTGTAGAGAAACCATTAGCATTAAAATTTAAGGAAGGAAAAGAATTGGTTGATTTGGCTAGACAAGAAGACAAAATTTTGATGGTAGGGCATATTTTAGAATATCATCCCGCGATGAATAGACTCAAAGAGTTAATAGAAAAAGGAACATTGGGAAAGATTAACTATGTCTATTCCCAGCGGCTCAATCTGGGAAGATTCAGGACAGAAGAGAATATTCTTTGGAGTTTTGCCCCACATGATATTTCTGTAATGCTATATCTCTTAGACGAGAGTCCAGAGGAGGTGGCAACTTTTGGCGGAAATTATCTTTACCCTCATATTGCTGATGTAACTATGACAAATTTTGATTTCAAAAGTGGAGCCAAGGGGCATATCTTTGTCAGCTGGCTTCATCCATACAAGGAACAGAAATTAGTAGTTATTGGTCAAGACAAGATGGCTGTTTTTGATGACCTTGCTTCTGAGACGAAGCTCTTGTTATATCCTCATAAGATTGACTGGAAAGCCAGAGTTCCTATTCCGCAGAAGAAAGAGGCAGAGATTGTAGATTTTGAAAAAGCAGAACCGTTACAATTAGAATGCCAGCATTTTTTAGATTGCATTGTTTCAGGCAAAAGACCAAAAACTGATGGAGAGAACGGATTAAGGGTATTAGAGATATTAGAAGCCTGCCAGCATTCTTTAGAAGAGAAAGGAAAGACAGTTTCGTTAAGAGCAAAAGACGAAAAGAAAGTCTTTATTCACGAAACGGCAGTGGTAGATAGACCTGTAGAAATTGGAGAAGGAACAAAAGTGTGGCATTTCTCTCATATTATGAAAGGAGCGAAGATAGGAAAGAACTGTAGTATTGGCCAGAATGTAGTGGTGCATTCTACAGTTGTTATGGGCAACAATGTTAAGGTTCAAAATAATGTTTCTCTCTATGATGGGGTAATTTTAGAAGACGAGGTCTTTTGTGGTCCTTCTTGTGTTTTTACCAATGTATTGAATCCGCGCTCAGCTTATCCGAGAAATACATTGAGCGATTTTTTAAAGACGGTAGTAAAGCGTGGAGCCACTATTGGTGCAAATGCTACGATTCTGTGTGGTAATACTATTGGGGAGCATGCATTTGTTGCTGCCGGGGCCGTGGTAACAAGAGATATTCCTCCTTACGCTTTAGTCCGCGGTGACAATCCAGCTCGCCTGACAGGCTGGATGTGTGAGTGCGGCTTCAAAATTAAATTTAATAAATCTAAAGGAAGATGCCAGTCTTGTCATAAAGAATATCGGAAAATAAAAGACAGAGTAGTCCCAGTAGAGAAATGAAACCAGGCATGAGCCCTAATTTAAGAAATAGAAATTGATGGAAATTCGCAGAGATTGGGAAACCCCAATAATAGAAATATATTGAAATTAGTGGAAATTTGTAGAAATCATGAACGACAATAAATCTTCCGCTACGGTCTCGCCTGTTGGGCTATGCCCAAAGGGTCTATGACCGAGGGTGGATCTGCCTTTGGCACGGCAATGAATTTCAATAAGTTTCCATAAATTTCTATAAGTTTCTCTTAGTATCCATTCGAGGCTAAATTGAATTTAAGAAGGGGGATAAGAAATGAGCATTCCGTTGGCAGATTTAAGTCTTCAATACCAGAGACTAAAGCCAGAAATTGATTCTGCAATAGAGGAAGTAATTAGAGAAAGCCAATTCATCTTGGGACCGCAAGTAAAAGAATTAGAAGAAGAAGTGGCAAAGTATTGTGGGGTTAAATACGCCGTTGGCGTAGCATCCGGGACAGATGCATTAAGACTAGCACTTTTAACCTGTGGCATCGGGTCAGGAGATGAAGTAATTACTACACCTTTCACCTTTATTGCCACTACCGAGACTATTTTTCAAACTGGCGCAAAGGTCATATTCAGTGATATTGATTTTAGGACATATAACCTTGACTCACAACAAATTGAAGAAAAGATTACTTCAAAGACCAAAGCAATAGTTCCTGTTCATCTCTACGGCCATCCTGCAGAAATGGATGAAATATTAGGGATAGCAGAAAAATATAATCTGAAAGTGATAGAAGATTGTGCTCAGGCGTTTGGGGCAGAATACCTGATTAAATATCAAAAATCAAATATCAAAAATCAAAAATTAAAAATCGAAACCCAAAAACCAACGACTGACAACAAAAAAGGTGAATGGAAGAAGGTAGGTTCAATGGGTGATGCTGGCTGTTTTAGTTTCTTCCCGGCAAAAAATTTAGGAGCGTATGGAGATGGCGGAATGATAATAACGAATGATGAGAAAATTGCAGATAAGATTAAGATATTGCGTAATCACGGGAGTAAGATAAAATACTTCTATTCCGAGAATGGATTTAATAGTAGGCTTGATACAATACAAGCGGCTATTCTAAAAGTAAAATTGAAATACATTGAAGAATGGAACGAAAAGAGAAGAAAGAACGCCGATTATTACAGAGATTTTTTTAAAAACACAGAAGTTACTGTGCCCTATGTTTCTTCTAATGTCAAACATTCATTCAATTATTATACAATTCGGGTAAGTAGTAAATTTAGAGATACGGTTCAGAAATCTGTGAATGAAAGAAGAATTGCCACGGCTATTTACTATCCACTCTCTTTACATCTTCAAGAAGCTTATAAAGGCTTAGGATATAAAAAAGGAGACTTTCCGGTAAGTGAAAGAATGCAAGATGAAGTTCTCTCTTTGCCTATGTATCCGGAGTTGACAAGAGAACAGATAGAAGAGATAGTAGAGGTTATAAGGGATTTGACATGAAAATAGTTTCTGTCGTTGGAGCAAGACCACAGTTTATAAAGGTAGCACCATTGTACAGGGAATTCAGCAAAAAAAATAATGTGAGGCATATCATAGTGCATACTGGACAGCACTATGATTATCTAATGTCAAAAGTATTCTTTGATGAACTCGGAATTCCCGAGCCTGACTACAGCCTTGAGGTAGGTTCTGGAATTCATGGCTGGCAAACAGGGGAGATGCTTAAGAGGATAGAAGAAGTCCTTTTGCAAGAGAAACCAGACTGCGTGATAGTTTATGGCGATACCAATTCCACACTTGCAGGGGCCCTCGCCGCGGCAAAGCTTCACATTCCTGTGGCACATATAGAGGCTGGTTTGAGAAGTTACGATAAATATATGCCAGAAGAGATAGATAGGGTTCTAACAGATCATATTTCGTCTATCCTCTTTTGTCCGACAGAGACTGCCGTTAGGAATCTCCAGAAAGAAGGATTTAACGGTATTGTAAACAATGGGAAATTGATAGATGATAGCCTCAACCTTTTGCATCCATCTTATCCATCTTCATCAGCATTAGACATTTTGGCTCCGGTCATCATCAATGTTGGAGATATAATGTATGATGCACTTTTGATATGTTTTGAAATAGCAGAGGAAAAGTCCAATATCCTTAGCACTTATAACTTATCACCTAAATCTTATTACCTTGCTACTGTTCACAGAGCGGAAAATACTGATAATGAAGAGAATCTCAAAAATATATTTGAAGCATTGGTGGAGATAGGTAAAGAAAAACCTGTTATAGTTCCTTTGCATCCGAGGACACGGAAAGTTTTGGAATCTTTGAACTTTTTGCTACCTACTTCCTATTCCTTGCTTAGAATTATTAACCCTGTGAGCTATTTTGATATGCTCCTTCTTGAGAAGAATGCCTGCAAAATCCTTACGGATTCGGGCGGAGTCCAGAAGGAAGCCTATCTTTTAGAAGTACCCTGTGTTACTTTGAGGAATGATAGCGAATGGGTGGAGATAGTGGAAAATAAATGGAATATAATTGTTGGAGCAAGTGGGAAAAAGATAATCAATGCCACTATTAATGCATCACCTATCACTTTTCATACATCACAAGACACCTTTGGGAAGGGAGACACTGCGAGAAAGGTAGTAAAAATACTTCAGGCAAAAAGTGGAGAGGCTGGTTTTTACTGTCAAGAGGATGATTAAGTGATGCCGAGAATAGCAAGAGGTATTACAGAAAATAATTTATCTGCAAATTCTAAATGAGACTTAGAAGTAAATTAGTTATTACTCTCCTATTACAGTTGATTGGGGCTATCTCTACACTATTTGTGAGTATAATTGTCACACGGCGCTATGGAGCGGAAGCCCAAGGATACCTCAGTTACTACCGGTCAGCAGTAGACCTATTCGCGAACACAGCTATTTTTGGTTTCCCTCAGGCATTTATATATATGATAAACACCAAGATTTTAAATGTAGATTTTGTAGTAAAATTTATTAACCGCTACTGTTCTCTATTCGGATTGGTATTTGTTATTATAGCTATCGTGGCTTATACAACAGGAATTGCAGAATCCACCGGCTTTAATCTCTTGGCAGTCTTGTCTTTGGCCGTTGCATCTTTTGGAATGATGCTTCACGGGATGTATAGGTCTGTCTGTTTATCAACAAAATCAAACTATATATTTAATCTTGTTTCTATCATGCCAGCTTTTTTCATCTTTTTGATTTATTTTATTTGGCATGCGGTGAATTATGAAAAATTGGTTCTTGCATCTGTTTTTGCTTCAATTATTTCATTCTTATTTCCGATGTTTATATTCAAGAAAAGTATATTTGGGAAGTGGACATTTGACAAAGAACTCGTCGGAAAGGTGGCAAAATACGGATTTTGGTCATTTATACCATCGGTTGCCGCGAGTCTTTGCATTGTTGGGACTTATGCGATATTAAGACGGGGAGGTATTTCTGATGCTACTTGTGGAAATTTCAGTATTTCAGTTCTTTTTATAACTGCCAGCGTGACACCATTAAATATGATTGCTCCAATACTTTTCAATGATTGGGCAGGCGAAAAATGGAAGAAAGGGACTGTGAATTCTTATTCATTACTTTCTCACCTTGGGCTTGTGATAGCGCTTGCCGGAGTGATGTTTTCGGTGGTCCTTGTGAGATCGATTACAGCTATGGTTTTTGGAGAGAAATTATTGGGCTCAACGGAATCGACACGCGTGTTATTGTTTGGATTATTTGCATTTTATCAAAATAGGCTTCTTTCATCTCTGCTATTGGCGGTCGGAAATCCGTCGGCAACTGCTGTGGGTTGGATAATCAAAACTGCAACAGTTTTTTCAGCGTTATATTTAGGCTTATCATCATCACTTACAGGAGCGGCGTTGGCCTGGGTTATAGGAGAATTCGCAAGTATGATTTATATGTGTGTTGTAGCCTCGCAAGAGACAGGTTGGCCGATAACTCGGATAGCAGGAGTTTCTCCCTCACGGGCATTTGAAATGTTAAGATCATCTTAGATTCAAGTGCGCTTATGATTTTGATTATTGCCATTAATGAGGGATATGTCTAATGCAATTGACAATGTTATATTTTCTAAATGCCTTGGTGCTTTTAGCAGGTTTTCTTTGGGGACTACAAAGAAGACGCATATATAGCATATTCTGGTTGGCTTTGCTCACATTACATTTTGTATCCCTCCTTAATTTTGATAACCTATTAAATAAATTTTCCAATTCTTCACTTATTTATGGCCAAATTTTGATGATAATAGCTAACTCACTTTTTTTCTTAATCGTTATATGTCTTGATTTGATAATTTTGCAAAAAAGAAGGGTTGGGGGAAAGAACTATGCTGAGAAAGAGAAACAAAAAGGATTAAACCGCTACTTGATTGTCATAATTGTACTTCTTATTGTCTCATTTCTTATCCGCCTGAGAGGAGGGACTTCTATTTTGCTTTCTAACTGGGTGCAAATCCGGGAAACAGAGGGACTATTGGATTCGCTATCGACTATGTTGGTTTTTATTTCCACTCCTGCTCTCTGGATTTTAATTAAAAAACGCAACTATCTATTGGCTATTTTAATTACATTGTTTCTCTTATTTCACGTACAGATTAGCGGTTCAAGAGCTATCTTTTTGGTATTAGGATGTGCAATAATTATTGATATAATAATTTCTTCAACCTCGGTTCTTAAAAAAAGTTTTTTATTATTGATATTGGGCATTGTCTTATTTGTATCGCATACTTTTTTACGTTTGACCAGGGGACTCGGGGTAATGGGATTTTTAACAGCGCTGAGTAGCGGGTTTCAAAATACATCATTTAAGAATATTGATATTTCTGGGGGTGAATCACAAATTTACTTATATTATTACAACGTTATAGAAAAAGACTACGACAAATACCCATACAAAACGGGTGTAACCCTTCGGAGATTGGCATTATTATATTTGCCGAGAGAGATATTTCCTGAGATAAAACCTGTTGATATAACCTATTATCTTTGGACAGATTTTTTAGATGAAAATCCGGATTTAAAGCAATTATTTAAGAATATAAAAGTACCCGGCTGTGTGCATCCTACTATTTGGGGCGATGCTTATGTAAATGTGGGGGCAGGTGGCATATTATTATATCCTGTGTTATTTGGTTTTGCTATTGTATTAATTGAATATTTTATTACCAATCTTTCGTCATTTAGCTTAAGTGCAATTTCACCAATTATCGGCATTGGGTATATGGCGATTGGAAGAGGTAATGTTGTGATTGGATGCGGTTATATCGGTTATATGGTTCCAATGATTATTCTACTTTTATTATCTATGAGAATCCCATTATTTGCCCAACAGCAAAAACCTACAATTGCCCCACAGGAGATATACTAAAGATTTATTGAGACAATAAGCATGAGAATACTCTTTTTGGGTTCGGCATCTTCTATTCATACCATCAAATGGACAAACGAAATGTTTAGGCAGGAGATTACAATTGAAAATTCTATTTGTCCATAAAGGTCTGAGTACATTTGTAGCGAGCGACTTAAAAATACTACAAAAAAGGTATAAAGTTAAAGATGTATCTGTTAAGAACAGGTTTATAAATATTCCCATGGCTTTTTTAGATGTTGCAAGAAGTGATTTGATTTTTGCCTGGTTTGCAAGTTGGCACTCCCTTTTTTATATCTTATTTCCAAAATTATTGAGAAAGTATTCCATAGTTGTTGCTGGTGGGTATGATGTAGCAAATATGCCAGAAATTGATTATGGATTAATAAGAAGAGGAATAAAGAAGATAATTGGGAAGTCAATATTAAGATTATCCGATGCTGTTCTTTGCTTCTCTCAATTCAGCAAAGAGGAAGCTTCCCGAAATGCTGGTGTTAGCGAGGAAAAGGTTCATTTGGTATATCTTGGCGTTGAAAGTGAAAATGTTGAGAAGGATTTAATAAAAGAAAATATGGTGATAACTGTTGGGAATATAAATTTCAGCAATCTTAAAAGAAAAGGTATGGAAAGTTTTGTGTATGCTGCAGGGTTTATCCCGGATATACCATTTGTGTTAATTGGTAAATGGGAAGATAAAGCCATTGATTATCTAAAATCGGTTGCATCTCCGAATGTGGTCTTTCCAGGATTTATTCCAGCTGATGAATTGAGGAAATATATGCAAAGAGCGAAAGTATATGTGCAGGTATCTGCACATGAAGGTTTTGGATTAGCATTAGCCGAAGCTATGTTGTATGAGTGCATTCCTGTTGTTACAAAAATAGGTGCCTTACCCGAGATAGTGGGTGATGTAGGTCTTTATACTTCTTCAGCAGATCCAAAAGTTGTGGCCGAGAAGATAGGAACAGCTCTAACATTGGAAAATGACCTAGGTAAAAAGGCTCGAGAGAGGATAGTGCAAAGATTTCCTCTAAAGAGGCGTGAGGAGGAAATTTTTAGGTTCATCAACAATCTTATGAGACTACAGATATAAGTTGAGGAGAGAGTAAAAGTAAGCGCTTACATTTATATGTAAAGCAATAGACTATACGAAGTTTTAGGGTTGTAAAGAAATTATCTAAGAGATGAATATTTTGCCTTTTGTTTCGGTAATTATTCCCTGCCGGAATGAAGAAAGGTTTATAGCCAGATGTCTGGATTCTGTTGTTGCTCAGGACTACCCTAAAAACAAAATGGAAGTCTTGGTAGTTAACGGTATGAGTGAAGATGGGACACGGAAAATTGTGAAAAGATATGCAAAGCAGTACTCATTTATTAAAATTTTTGATAATCCTAAAACGATTACCTCTCCTGCTCTAAATTCAGGAATTAAAAACGCCAAAGGAGAATTAATTTTATGGATGAGTGCGCATAATAGATATGAGAGAGAGTATATTTCAAAATGTGTAAAATATATGCAAGAGTTTGATGCAGTGGCAGTAGGAGGGATAATAAAAATCATACCTAGAAATAACAGCTTCGTAGGTAAGTCAATATGTCTCGTTTTATCTTGCTCCTTTGGTGTAGGAAGTTCTATCCACAAGATAGGAACTCTTAAACCTCGGTGGGTTGATACGGCCTTTGGCACTTGCTATAGAAAGGAGGTATTCAACAGGGTTGGATTATTCAACGAGCAACTCGTTAGAGGACAAGATATGGAATTCAGTATAAGACTTAAAAAAGCAGGATTGAGAACCTTATTAGTTCCTGATGTAGTAAGTTATTATTATGCCCGCTCTGATTTTAAATCTTTTTGCAGGCATAATTTCCGAAATGGCGTCTGGGCTATTCTTCCTCTCGAGTTTACTACAATCATGCCCGTTTCTTGGAGACATTTGGTCCCATTGGCATTTGTATCAGGTTTAGTAAGTTCATTGGGTTTGTGGGGTTTGTGGAGTTCGTTAGGTTTAATGAGTTTTCTCCTAATAATTGGCTCGTATTCTATATGTAACCTTTTCCTTTCTATCAAAATTGCTTTAAGAGAAAAGGACTGGCGATATTTGTTTATTATGCCAGTAGTATTTGCGTCACTTCATATATGTTATGGTTTTGGTTCAATGGTAGGTTTGGTAAGGGTATTATTTTCTAAAAATTTCTGGAAAATGCGATTTAAGTATAAATAACACTATTCTTTGCCAAAAAGAGGAGAAATAAACAGATTGATGTTGAAGACCTTTTTGATTTTTACGAAGATTTGGTAAAATGCTTATACAGGCTTTTAAAAGTATAACTATTGGATGATGAGGATAAATGATTAAACGTTTGTTTGATATTTTGTTTTCTTTTCTTGGATTTATAGTTTTGTTGCCCCTGATTTTATTAATCAGTATTTTAATAAAAAAAGAAGATGGTGGTCCTGTATTTTATCGTGGAGTAAGAGTTGGAAGGTTTGGAAGACTGTTCAGGATATACAAATTTAGGACAATGGTAATGAATGCTGAGAAGATTGGGGGACCATCTACGGCCGATGATGACCAGAGATTGCTTAAAATTGGTAGGTTTTTGAGAAAATATAAGTTAGATGAAATTCCGCAATTGATAAATGTCCTGAAGGGCAATATGAGCTTTGTGGGACCCCGTCCCGAAGTTCCCAGTGAAGTTGAAACATATACTGAAGAAGAAAAGAAAGTGCTGTTAGTTCGCCCGGGTATTACTGACTGGGCATCACTTACATACCATAATGAAGGTGAGATTTTAAGAGGGAGTAAAGACCCACATCAAGCCTATAGAGAAAAAATAAAACCAGGAAAACTAAAATTGCAACTGAAATATGTAGATGAGCGATCACTTTTTACAGATATTAAAATAATTCTTCAAACATTTATTACTTTGCTGAAAACAAGAACATAAAAGGGTTAGCAATAATGAATACTTACGACATATCCGAATATGAAAGACTCTGTAAGGATGTAAGAAGAACAGTTTTAAAGATGATATATGAAACTAAAAGTCCACACATAGGTTCCTCATTTTCCGCTGTTGAAATTTTGGCAGCTTTGTTTTTTAAATATATTAGAATTGACTGCAGGAATCCTTTTGATGAAGATAGAGATAGGTTTATTTTGAGCAAGGGGCATGCTTGTTCAACTTTTTATGTGGTCTTATATAAAAAAGGATTTCTAAAAGAAGAAGATTTAAAAAAGTTCGCTGTAAATAATGGACTGCTGGAGCAACATCCGACTAGAGATGTTCAAAAAGGTATAGAAATATCCACAGGGTCGTTAGGGCACGGACTTTCAATAGGTGTTGGTATGGCTCTGGCAGCTAAAAGAGACAAGAAAAATTACAGAATTTTTGTTCTGTTAAGTGATGGTGAATTAAACGAAGGCTCTGTGTGGGAAGCCATAATGTTTGCTGCTCATCATAGACTGGATAACCTTGTGGCAATAGTTGATTGCAACAAGGTTCAGGCACTAGGACATACCAGGGACATAATAAATATGGAGCCATTAAGCGAGAAATGGTTGTCATTCGGTTGGGTGGTTAAAGAAATTGATGGGCATGACTTTAAACAGATTTTTGAAGTATTTGATTTGCTTTCTTTCTCTACAGGTAAACCAAATGTTATTATTGCTCATACAACAAAAGGGAAAGGAGTTTCATTTATGGAAGATAATGTGCTGTGGCATTACCGTGCACCTGATGATAAAGAGTATAAGATGGCATTAAGGGAATTGCTTGAATGAGAAGAGCATTTTTTGATACTGTAACGGATATGGCTCAAGAATGCGATGATATTTATCTCCTTACTGGCGACCTCGGTTTTGGATTATTTGATGAATTTAGGTCTAAATATTCTGAAAGATTCTTTGACATAGGTGTGGCCGAAGCAAATATGATAGGTATTGCGGCTGGTTTGGCTCTCTCGGATAAGAATGTTTATTGTTATTCAATCATTCCCTTTTTAATAATGCGCACTTTTGAACAGATAAGGATTGATATTGCCTATCAGAATTTGAATGTCAAACTTGTAGGGACAGGAGGTGGATTTACTTACGGATTAGAGGGATTTACCCATTTTGGCTTAGAGGATCTCGCATTGATGAGGACGCTACCAAATATTACAATAGTAGTCCCTGCAGACCCGCTTGAAGCGAAATGTTTAGCAAAGATTTCTTATGAATACAGAAGTCCTATGTATATAAGACTTGGCAAAACCGGAGAACCGAGAGTGCATAATAGCGAACCCGACTTCCGCATAGGTAAGCCCATTTTCTTAAGCGAAGGAAGCGATATAGCCTTGTTTGCCATCGGCAGTATGGTCTATGTGGGTAAGCAGGTTGTAGAAAGGCTAAAAAAAAGTGGTGTAAAAACAACATTGATAAACATGCATACACTGAAACCATTTAATAGAAATATTGTTTGTCAGGTTGCTTCAGCACACCAAGTTATTTTTTCTTTAGAAGAGCATTACACTGAGGGAGGGTTGGGAAGCTCAATTGCTGAAGTAATTGCTGAGAAAGGAGACGGTGGAATTTTTAGAAGAATAGGCGTTGATAAATTGAACAGGTTCGTTGGTGATTCTGATTTTCTGAGGGAAAAGTATGGATTGACTGTTGATAAAGTGTATGATAGAATTTTGAAAGAAATGAAAAGGAATTAATTTATGAAATTCAAGGTTAGATTTTTTGATTATCCGGTTCAATTCGCAATCCATAAAGACAAATATTTGGATATAATAGAGCATACGCTTTCAAAAGGAGCATATATATTGGGCGAAGAACTAAAAGAGTTTGAAGATAACTTTGCTAAATTCGTAGGGGCAAAATATGCGATTGGGGTAGGGAACTGTACAGATGCGATTCTGTTGTCCTTGTATGCTGGAGGTATTGGCTCTGGCGATGAGGTAATTTCTGTATCCCACACTTTTGTCGCAACAATTGAAGTAATAAAATTTTTAGGTGCTACACCCATTTTGGTTGACATTACTGATGATCACAATATGGATGTGAATCTAGTGAGAGCTGCGATTACTTCAAGAACAAAAGCGATTGTTCCTGTCCATCTTAATGGAACAATATGTAAAAACATTGATAAGCTGATTGCGGTAGCAAAAAAGCATGACCTTGCGATTATAGAAGATGCGGCGCAATCCTTAGGTGCTACCTATAATGGTAAATCTGCTGGTACCTTTGGGGTCGCAGGATGTTTTAGCTTTTATCCGGCAAAATTGTTAGGAACTTTTGGCGATGCTGGTGCGGTAGTGACTGATAGTTACGAATTTGCAGAAAAGATAAGGATGCTGAGAAATCACGGAAGAGATGAGGGAACAGAGATCAATCTATGGGGTCTCAACTGCCGAATGGACAATCTTCATGCGGCTATTCTTAACTTCAAGTTGAAGAAACTGCCTGAGTGGATAAGAAGACGTCGGGAGATCGCAAAAATGTATGATTCGGGTCTGTCCCCGGTAAAGGAATTACGGTTGCCATCTCCACCAGAGGATAAGGGTGCTTATTACGATGTTTTTCAGAATTATGAAATAGAGGCTACTTGTCGGGATGAATTGGTTGAATATCTGAGAAAGAAAGGTGTTGAAGTCGCTCTGCCTTGGGGTGGTAAAGGTGTTCATCAATTTAAGTCACTAAGACTGAGGAATTTTAAATTACCTCGCACTGTAGAATTTTTCAAAAAAGCATTGATGTTACCTTTGTATCCAGAACTGAAAGATGAGCAAGTGAAATATGTTATTAAATTGATAAGGGAATTTTATAATGCAGAACCCCAAAAGCAGAATAACTTATGTTGAAGTAACCGAAACACCAGATACAAAAGGTTCGGAAGAACAGCTAATTCGGTTATACACAAGATATAAATTTGCATCTGAGCTCTGTAAAGACAAGGATGTTCTGGAAGTGGCTTGTGGCGCTGGACAAGGTCTTGGATATCTTGCTAAATATGCAAGAAGTGTAGTTGGTGGAGACATAGATGAAAAAAATTTAGATTTTGTTCATAAAATATATAAAAGTAGAAATAGTATAAAAATACTTTATCTAAATGCACACAATTTGCCGTTTCCTGATAAGAATTTTGATGTTGTTATTCTTTATGAGGCAATTTATTATCTCCAGTATCCGGACAGATTTATTAAGGAAGCAAAAAGAGTTTTAAGAAACGGTGGAGTTTTGATTATAGGTACGGTGAACAAGGATTGGGACGGTTTTAATCCGAGTCCTTTCAGTTATAAATATTTTTCAGCACCAGAGTTGTGTAATCTTTTGAAGGACAACAGTTTTACAGATATAAAACTTTACGGTGATTGTCCTGTTGTTGAAAAAACTCTTAAAGACAAAATTATTTCTTTCATTAAACAGTTTGCCGTTAGATTTCATCTTATTCCTAGAACTATGAAGGGTAAAGAATTATTCAAAAGGATATTTTTTGGAAAATTAATTCCCATGCCGGCAGTAATTGAAGATGGGACAGTAGAATATTATTCCCCTCCACCTATTTCTGGTGATTTTCCAAATCTAAGATACAAAGTTATGCTTGCAGTGGGGTGCGTCAAGAAATGATGATGAAAAACTTCTTCCTGCGAAATAAGAAATATGTTTTTTTTACGGCTGACATTTTGGTAATTGTGCTTGTTGCTTGTTTTTCCTTTCTCCTCCGGTTTGAAGGAAATATCCCTTCTGTTCACTATCTTAATCTTTATAGTTTTATCGTTCTCTCCTTAATCGTTAACCTTCCTATTTTTTTTTGGCAAAGGCTCTATCATTTTACTTGGTCTTATGTTAGCATCAATGACCTTTATCAAATTATTAAGGCAGTTACTTTTGGCACTGTTATGATTGCCACCGTGTTATTCATTTTCAGGGATTGGCGATACTTCTCAGGTTTCCCTCGTTCAGTTATTCTTATTAACTATTTTTTTACACTGCTGGCTTTAAGTTTTCTACGAATTGGCAAAAGACTTTTTACTGAAACAATTAGATCGGTGGAAAGAACAGGACAAAGACTTTTAATTATTGGGGCTGGCAAGAGTGCAGAGGAGCTGGCTCGCTCAATTCTAAGAACAGAAGGCTATAACCTCATTGGTTTTATTGATGATGCAGAGGCAAAACAAAAAATCTTTATCCATGGCCGAAGAGTTTTAGGAAAAAGAAAAGACATAAGACAAATTGTAAATGATTATGATATTGAAGAAGTAGTGATTGCTTTTCCTTCTGCTGGTTCAAAAATTATTAGAGAAACGGTGGAAATCTGTCACGAGGCTAAAGTAAAAAAAATAAAGATATTGCCTAGTGCCCGAGAAATTATAGAAGGTAAGGCAGTCTTAAGTAATATTCGTGACATCACCATTGAAGACCTTCTGGGCCGAGACCCGGTAGAGATTGATACCAATTCTATTAGGAATTTCATTTATCAAAAGAGAGTTTTGATTACCGGAGCAGCCGGGTCAATTGGTTCAGAATTGTGCCACCAAGTTTTGAAATTTTCACCTGCCAGCCTTATTGCTTTTGACCAGCATGAAACAGGTTGTTTCTATCTGGGGAGGGATTTAGAAAAGACTTTCCCTAATATTTCTAGTAACATAATTGTAGGAGACATTTGCGATAAGAAAAAGATAAAGTGGGTATTTGAAAAATTTAAACCTAATATTGTCTTTCACGCGGCTGCTTATAAACATGTACCCATAATGGAAACTAATCCGGTGGAAGCAGTGAAAGATAACATTTTTGGCACGCTGATAGTGGGGCAAACCGCCGCAAAACATAAAACAGATGAATTTATCTTTATTTCTACAGATAAAGCCATCAACCCTACCTCAGTAATGGGGGCGACAAAACGAGTAGGAGAAATGATTTGTCTGTGGCTGAATGAAGAAACTACCACGAAATTTTGTGCAGTTCGTTTTGGAAATGTTTTAGACAGCCAGGGGAATGTGGTTAAAATTTTTGAAGACCAAATTAAAAAGGGTGGACCGGTTGAGGTAACTCACCCTGAAATGAAAAGATATTTTATGGTTGCTTCTGAGGCTTGTACTTTAGTGATGCAGGCTGGGGCTATAGGTAAAGGTGGCGAAGTCTTTGTCTTAGATATGGGAGAGCCTGTTAAGATTCTTAATTTAGCTTATGAAATGATTAATTTGACCGGTTATAAAGCAAATGTAGATATTCCCGTGGTTTTTACTCACCCTAGACCAGGAGAGAAATTGTTTGAAGAAATTCTCACTGACCATGAGGTTTCCACCAAGCATCAGAAGGTATTTATTGCTAAATTAACCAAATTTGATACAGAAAGACTTAAAAAGGGACTAAAAGATCTCCATCGCTGTTTGGAGAAAATGGACGAAAGCGAAACTCTAAATGCCCTAAAAAGATTGGTGCCAACCTATAAACCGGCTGTTTCCGAGAGTATGGAGAAGAGAAAATAAAAACTTCTCTGTCTTTGGGGGATAGATGACAAGAAGGGAAAAGAGGGCGATGATGTTTACTCTAAATAGGGCTCAAGCAGGGAATATAGGGCGAATTTTGCTAAAAATAGCACTGTGTTCTTTTGTCATTTTTCTTCCTATATCAATTAGTGGAGCACAAATATCTTTGGGGTTAGCACTTCTTTTTTGGGTGGTGAGTTCAGTTCTTTTAGCGAAACCTCTGGTAAAAGCCGATTCATTAAATTTACCCATAATAACTTTTTTGATTGCCTTGGTAGTTTCCGTCGTTTTTTCTACTGACTTTTTGTCTAGTTTGAAAAACTTGAAGACTTTTTGGATTATTTCAGTGTTTTTTTTAACGGTCAACAACCTTGAAAGCGAAGCAGAATTAAAAAGATTATATTCTATATTTCTCATAGTTATGACTCTTATGGCTGGCTATGGAATTATCCAACATTTTGTGGGCGTGGACTTGAATAAGTTGACCAAGTTAGGAGGAGATTATTCGAGAACAGTGGGCCTATTCTCGTTGACTTTAACCTATGCGGAACAAATAACTATGGCTCTATGTGTCTCTTTGGGGTTTTTCCTTTATTCCAATGTCAAAAAAGATAAGATTTTGTTTTGTTTCGCTTCCCTTGTTATGTTTCTCGCACTTATTTGGACATATTCAAAAGGGCCATTGATTGGACTCCTAGGTGGTATTGTGACTCTAGGTGTGTTGAAGGGAAAGGGAAAGTCAATAGGCATCATTTTGTTAATCGTTATACTGTTTGGTTTAGTTCTTTATTTTTCTAAAGGGACATCTAGAAGACTGTTTGACCTGCGTTCTGACAATCGATTGAATATTTGGAAGACAAATTTGAGAATGATAAAAGATAGGCCATTAACTGGAGTGGGGATAGGCAATTATGAGACATATAATTATAGGAAGAACTACTTAGGGGGGGAATGTCATGCGCACAATAATTTCTTGCACATTCAAGCGACTGCTGGAATTTTTGCTACTATTGCTTTTCTTTGGCTTTGGGTAATTCTTTTGAAAGAAGGGATTATTGCCTTTAAACAGGTCCCAAAGGATTCCTTCTATCTTAAAGGATTAGCTGCTGGCGGAGTTTCTGCTTTAGTAGGGTTTCTTGTCTCAGGTTTGTTTGAATATAATTTGGGAGATGCTGAGGTTGCTATGTTTATGTGGTTTATTGCTGGGAGTTTGATTTTTATTCGAAAAGGAATAAACCTAAAATAAACCTTTGTTTTATCTGTGTGTATCTGTGGTTTCTTATCTTGAATGACCGAAGCCAAAGTAAGAATTGTCAATCGACTCGGTATGCACGCAAGACCAGCTGCTCTATTTGTCAAAACGGCAGGACGGCACAAATCTCAGGTTTGGGTGAGCAAAGGAGAATTAAAGGTCAATGGGAAGAGCATTATGGGAGTGATGATGCTGGCGGCTGAGTATGGTAGCGAGCTAATTATTCAGGCTGAAGGGGTTGATGAGAAAGAAACAGTGGGAAATTTAGTGGCTTTAGTCAATGGAGGTTTTGGAGAGGAATGAATCTTCTTAAAGGAATTGCGGTTTCACCAGGTATCGCCATTGGTAGAGTTTTCTTTCTTCCTAAGGAAGATTTTAAAATTTCTGAAGAAGAAATTGCTCCGGCAGAAATTTCCCGAGAAATTGAAAAATTGCATCAGGCTCTAAAATTGAGCAAAGAAGAATTGTCAGAAATAAAATTTCAAGAAAAAATTTCCGACTCATTTTTGGAACCACAGATTCTATTCTTGGATGATTCACAGGTGATGGCTGAGACTGTTAAAAAAATTAAGCAAGAGAGAAAAAATGCCGCTTTTATTTTTACCGAAGTAACTAAAAAAGTAATAAATTCTTTGAGTAAATCTGAGAATCTTTACTTAAAGGAAAGAATCACTGATATTAAAGATGTAGTGAAAAGAGTTATTTCACATCTAGTGGGGCATAAAGCACCCAAAAGCCTGCGTGAAATTGACGAAGAATCCATTGTGGTTGCCCACGAACTTTCTCCCTCCGAGACTGCCCAATTACCAAGAGAAAAAGTGAAAGGTTTTGCCACAGAAATTGGAGGGAGAACTTCTCATACAGCCATTATGGCTCGCTCTTTGGAAATTCCAGCAGTAGTGGGAATCCCAGAGATTTCCAAATTGGTAAAGTCTGGTGACTTAATGGTGGTAGATGGCAATAAGGGAATAGTGATGGTCAATCCTAAAGAAAAAGAGCTAGAAGATTATCGCCGCAGACAAAAAGAGTATTTAGAATTTCTTAAGGAAAATCAAGAACTGAAAGAATTACCAGCAGTTACTCTTGATGAATATGAAGTAGAAGTAGCGGCGAATATTGAATTGCCGGAGGAAGTAGAATCAGTAATCTCACATGGGGCAAAGGGGATTGGTCTATTTCGGACTGAGTTTCTCTATCTGACTTACCATTCTTTACCAAATGAAGAAGAACAATATAAAATTTATAAAATGGTAGCAGAAAAGATTGCTCCGGAAGATGTGATTATTAGAACATTTGATTTAGGTGGCGATAAGCTTGGAATTGGTCAGAATGAATATCATGAGATCAATCCTTTCTTAGGTTGGAGGGCTATCCGCTTTTGTTTAGCCCAACCAGAGATTTTTAAAACGCAATTACGGGCAATCCTAAAAGCTAGCACTCTGGGCAATGTAAAAATTATGTTGCCAATGATTTCTGATTTGACCGAGGTTAAAAGGGCTAAGGAAATTATTGCTGAAGTAAGAATGGACTTGCAACGAAGAGACATTGAGTTTGATTCTCAATGCCCTGTCGGAATTATGATAGAAACACCTGCGGCGGCCCTTTGTGCTGCAGATTTGGCAAAAGAAGTTGATTTTTTTAGCATCGGCTCTAACGACCTTACCCAGTATGTCCTAGCGGTGGACCGGGCGAATGAGCGAGTGGCTTATCTTTATGAACATCTTCATCCGGCAGTTTTGCGTCTCATCAAAGAAGTAATTGATATTGGTCATCAGCATCAAATCTGGGTAGGATTATGCGGTGAGATGTCGGCAGAGCCATTGGTTATTCCGATACTTTTAGGTTTTGGGATTGACGAGTTAAGTATGAGTCCTCTGGCGGTGCCAGAAACAAAACGAATTATTCGTTCCTTCACTTTAGAGGAAGCCAGAGAAATCAGTGAAAAAGTGTTGAGTCTTACTTTGGCTGCCGAAATTAAAGAATATGTGGGCGAAAGAATACAAGAAAAAGCAATAAAAATTATTTTTGAAAAATAGAGGGGGAAAAAGTTGAAACCAAAGAAAAAAGAAGTGGGTAAGGGAAAAGAAAATAGGATTCCACCTTCTCTCGCCCAACAGATTAAACTGCTTGATAAGAAGATGAGAAAAGCCATTGAAGTGAAAGATTATCTTGAAGCGAAAAGATTGGCTAAAAAGCAAGAGGAGCTTTTAGAGCGGTTGATGGAGTAATCCTAACTGTCCACAGGCAGCTAGAATATCTTGCCCCCTGCTGATTCTGAGAGTGACGGCAGGAGTCCGGGGATACAAATAGTCGCGAAACTGCAAGATTTTTTTTAGTGTGGGAGGTTTAAGAAAGCTGTTAGGGAAAGGATTCAAGGGAATAAGATTAATCTTACAAGGAATTTCTTGCGCGATTTTTGACAATCGTTCGGCATCTTTCAGTGAATCATTTATGTCAGATATAAGTATATATTCAAAAGTAATCCGTTTTTTTGTTATTTTGACAAAATTTCTAATGGCTGATAAGAGAACTCTTAATGGATATTTTTTGTTAATCGGCATTAAATAATTACGCACAGTATCAACAGTAGCATTGAGTGAAACGGCTAATTTTATCTGAAGTTTTTCTTCGCTAAGTCTCTCAATGCTGGGAATAATCCCAGCTGTGGAAACAGTGATTTTTCTGGCCCCCATTTGAAATCCTTCTACCCTGTTGATAATCCTAACAGCTTTCATGGTGGCTTCATAATTTAATAATGGTTCGCCCATGCCCATTAGAACAAGATTGGTTAAAGGTCCTTTTTGACTTTGGACTTTGATTATCTGGTCTAAGATTTCTCCAGTGGAAAGATTGCGAGTAAAACCCATCTTTGCGGTAGCGCAAAAAAGACAACCCAAAGGACAACCAACCTGTGTTGATAGACAAAGAGTAATACGGCGCTTTTCTGGAATGAGAACAGACTCAATTTTCTTACCATCGGATAACTGGAAAAGAAATTTTTCTGTGCCATCAGAAGATTCAAGAGCCTTGGCAAGATTTAAAGAACTAATCTCTGCCTGAGAGCAGAGTTTTTCTCTAAAGGATTGCGAGAAATTAGTCATTGAGGAGAAATCGTTACAACCGTATTTGTAAATCCAGGTAGAGAGCTGTTTCGCCCGGTAAGGTTTCTCTCCTAATGAAACAACAAAGTCATTTAGTTCCGAAAGGGAAAAACCCTTTAAATCGAGTTTCTTTTTGTTCATTATGGGACCCTTTGCTTCACTCAAGGTAACATCTGTATGAATCTGTTTGCATCTGTATCTTTCATAATTTTATCACAAATATACAAGCAAAATCAAGTAGTTGTGGCGTCCATCTTTAGATAGACAATTAAAAAAAGGAGAAATAGAATGACAAGTGCATCTTTTTTGAGATTGACTCTTTTGCCAATAGCCTTGAGTGTATTGGGATTTCAGTCAAATTCCGCCACCCTGGCCGTTGCTCCGAGAAGCGAAGCCTATGGGCAGGCAAACACGGCAGACAGGTCCGTAGAAGTCTTGGTTCTTAAAGGCGCTGAATTTGTTTCAGGCTCAGTCAATATTGTAAGAGACCAGCGCTATTTCGCCGGAGGGGCTAGACTTTACAGTGGTCTGAGGTTCGGTTGCGCCATCTACGAATTTTCTCTTTCAGACAAAATTGAAGAATTTTCTATCAGCGTTGATTTCGTGAATTCTCGCAATAAGCAGATGGATATTTATATTTATAACTACGGCACCCGCCAGGACAATGAAGCCATCAGAAATAAACACCTTGACAAACACTGGCGCAAATGGGAGAGCACTTCCACTGGAAATAATTGGCATTCAAGTCAGCCGAGAAAAATGTTTACTTCTTCAGGAGATGGTCAAATTGATTTTTTGGGTCCGGGGAAAAAGGTAAAAATTCTTTTCTTTGCTGAAGGAGGAATTCCTTATCTAACAGATGAAATCTTCTATATCAATGAGGTAAAAATTGAATTTACACCAAAATCAGAAATTGTTCTTCCACAAATTAAGACTTCGGAAAACGCCTGGATTGAAGGAGATTTTCTCCTGGCTAAGGGAAAAGGCTACGCCAAAGCCAGTGAGGTAGAATCAGCCAAAAAAGCGATGGCTATCAGAGCTGCAAAGGTTGTGGCTCTGCGTAATTTGGCAGTAGCTTTAGGTGAGATTGATGAGAAAAGACAAAAAGCTTTGGTGCCTGGAGCAAGGGTTAGGGAAATTCACGAATTGTCTGATGGCGGGGCAGAAGTAATCTTAGAATTGCCACTTTCAAAAATAAAGATGCGGTAATACGAAAAAATAACCAATCACCAAATCTCAATAACCAAATAATAATCAATATCCCAATAATTATACAAGCGAGGTAATTCTTATGCCGGTGACGATAGAAGAAGTCAAACATATTGCGGAATTAGCAAGGCTCCAGTTTACTGAGAAAGAATTAATTAGATTTACTGAAGAGTTCAATAAGATTTTAGAATATGTAGAGAAATTAAAAGAGGTTTCTACTGAAGGAGTTAAACCTCTTTTGCATTCTCCCATTACCCCGGTCGTTGTCTCCGAATGCGAAACACCCTGGCTGTTGTCTCAGGAAGTAGAGCCCTCGGTCGTAGACCTACGGGCGAGACAAAAGGGCAGGGAGGGGCAGGCAAACACGGCGGACAGGTTGGAAGGGAAAAATGTTTTGCGAGAAGATGAAGTGAAAGATTCTCTTTCTCAGGAATCTGCCTTATTCAATGCTCCTCAAAAGGAGCGAGGATATTTTCGTGTGCCAAAAGTTCTTAAGAGTTTTCTTTTTTCCTTGATGGCATAGGAAATTATACTACGGAAACACGGGGGAACGGAAGCGCAGAAATTATCGGAAATTCATAGAAATAGATGGAAATTAGTTGCAAAAAACAATAAATTTCAACATGTCTCTACTAATTTCAATTTGTTTCATATTCATTATTCCGGGCTTCCGTGGTAAGATTTTTCCCCTGTCAATTAAAAATTAAAAGTGGACTGTTTTTATGGCATTTAAAGATTAAAAGTGGACTTGCAAAGAGAGAGATATTTGCTGTAATTTAGACCTCAAAAAGGAGGTACTAAATTATGGCACAATT
>JBFLXN010000259.1:0-2686 GCA_040755715.1 Candidatus Edwardsiibacteriota bacterium | reverse complement strand
ACCTTTTGTGTAAATGTTTTGCCATAACCCAACCCTCCTTTTTTGGGTTAGATTATAGCATTTTGGGTGTGCACTTTTAAATCATAAATCCGTTAAAAAGTGTGCACTTTTAATTCGTAAATGACAGTCTTTTTAAAAGGGTTGTCATTTAAAAGGGTTTTTAAAAAGATTTTTTAAAATCTTTTTGTCAGAGTTTTTCCTTGACTTTTGCCTTTAATTTGACTTAAACTATTTTTTGTGTTGCCTTGTAAACAAAATAGCGATGTGATTACGGCGATGAAAATACCGATTACAGAAATAAAGATACCGTTGGTAATCTATCAACTAATCGCTGGTAATCAACCAAACCTTTATCTTTGTGAGAAAAGATTATGTTAACTCTTTCCCTTATCCTTAACCTTAGCCTTTCTTTGGCGAGTCAAACGGCGCCGGCATACGAGCTTCGTTCAGCAACATTATTAGAACAACAGAAAAAATTTGACGAAGCTAACAAGGCCTATCAAGACCTCTATCAACGGTATCCCGATGACTCAGATGTTTTTAAAGGATTATGTCGAACTTACCTTTCATTAGAAAAATATGAACAGGTCTCATCTTTACTACAAAAACGATTGGAGAAAGAACCGAAGAATCGGGAACTCTGGTATTCCCTAAGTGAATGTTTCGTCAGAATGGGTGATAAGGCGAAGGCTTTGAGCGCGGCTCAAAGATTCATCAACTTGGCGTTAGAAGGTTTTTCGCCTGAGGCGAATTATCAAAGAATCGGCAGGCTTTTTTCTTTTCAGGGAATGTATAAAGAAGCAATAAAAATCTACCTATTAGTCCGAGAGCAAAAGAAAGAGAAGACAATTTTTGCCAGAGAATTGGCAGACCTCCATCAGCGTGAGGAGAATTACCAGAAGGCAATTGAAGAATATCTGAATGTATTGGAAAAAGAACCAGCACAATTTGCCTGGGTTGAGCAAAAAATCTTTCACGAGAAGGAAATCATCGGGTTCCCGCAAGTGGAAAAAATTCTGAGACGAGAGGTCTCGGAAAAACCGAAGATAGAAAAGTACAGGAGAATCCTGGCTGACCTCTATGTAAAAGAAAAGGAATTTGATAAGGCACTAAAAGAATACGAAATCATTGAGGATATCATCGGTGAAACCCCAACCTCTGGCCCCGGCAGAACAAAGGGCTTGTTCTACCTTCAATTCGCTGAAGTCTGTCAAAATGAAGGTTCTTTCTTGGCGGCAGCCGAAGCCTACCAAAAATATATTAAAAATTATCCTAAAGATGTTTTTATTATCAAAGCCAAACTTGGGTTAGGAATCGTCTACCACAAATGGGGTAAAACGACAGAAGCTATCAAAACTTTTGAAAATCTATTAAGCGAATATCCAAGAGCAAAGGAAATTTCCGCAGTTCTCTTCAACCTGGGCGAAATCTATCTTGAGACTTTGAATAAGCCAAAAGAGGCGGGTGAATTTTACCAGCGAATCCTGCAAAAATATTTGTATTCTTTAGAAGCCGAAGAGGCACGATTCCGGCTTGGCGAATGTTTTTTGCGTCGCAATGATTTAGAAAAGGCAATTGATGTTTATCAAGAAGCCTCGCCGAGGTCTTGGGAGAAGACAAGATTCCAGATAGCCGAATGCCATTTTTACCAGGGAAAATTTGATGAAGCAGGCAAAGTCTATCAGGAAATAGTTGAGAAATTTCCGCAAGGCACTTTCGTTAATGATGCCCTTTCCCGGCTTTTGCTAATCAGGGAAAACAAAGACCAGAATGAATTGCTTGAAAGATATGCTAAAGCAGAATTAAAAGGAAGACAAAAACAATTTGATGAGGCAATTACTGATTATCGGGAGATTATGAAAAATTCCCCCACTTCTTCTTTGACTGTAGAAACACAGTTTGCCACGGCTTCTTTACTTAAAGAAAAGGGTGAATACCCTCGAGCAATGGAAGCCTTTAAAGAATTGTGTGACAAATTTCCTGACAGCCGTCTGGCTCCACTGGCAAAAAAAGAAATAGCACAGATTTATTTAGTGAACCTACAGAAAAAGGACAAAGCAAAGATAGAATTAGAAGAATTAATTTTAAAGTATCCCCAAAGTATCGTTTGTGAAGAAGCCCGGCAAATGCTCTCTGAATTGCAGAGGAAATAAACCTTAAAGCGGTTTCACACCAAAATTATGCAGAAATGGGTAACGGTTTGTAAAACTAACCGACTTGAAGCGGAAATAATCAAAGGCAAATTGGAATCTGAAAACATTCCCGTGATACTTCAGCAAGAATCAATAGGAAGAATCTATTCCTTGACCATTGATGGTTTGGGAGAAGTGAGGGTTCTTGTTCCTAACAAGTACCTTAGCACTGCAATGAAAATCTTACCATCAACCCCCGAGAATTCTGCGAGAATTTCAAAGAAACAGAAACACACACGGTTGATGTAGCGATAATCTGATATGTGTAAAAGATTTTCATCCCGTCTTAGCGTATAAGAAACATATCAGCAGACCGTTGATTTGTGTCTCTCTGCTTGTGGCGAAATGAACTTGGTAGGGCTTTTACAAGGTACTGTCAAAAATAGTATGATAGATATGGAGGATTTTCATAGGTAGGAGTATGCTGATGTGTTTGCCTGTCTGGGCTTGGGCTATTTCAGAAGCCCCGCCCAGACAGGCAGGAGAAGAGAAGT
>JBFLXN010000258.1:0-2709 GCA_040755715.1 Candidatus Edwardsiibacteriota bacterium | reverse complement strand
AGTTTCAATTCCTCATAGGTAGGCTCTCATCCCATTTTTTATTAAGGGTTTCAATAAGTTAAGTTTTCAAAGAACATCCACTTTTAGTAAGTGTAAAAGCAGATCTAACGATTTTTCAAGATAAATTTTTTCGTCTATCTCTCAGGATTTTTACACTATCTAACATCGACAAAATCAAAGTATCAGCTCCTCCCCTCCTTTTCTTATCCCTATAAGCTCCCTGTTACTATATCGAGTAGTCTGAAAGGTGTAGATTATTACCGAATCCTCTTCCTCATTCATCTTCTTTTTCAATTCAATTTTCAGTTTCTCGAGCTTGGCTTCTGTTATTTCGCCTTCAAGTACGGAGTTTTGCACCCAATTTAGGTATTTCCGACAAACCTTCAAAATCTTTGAGACCCTTTTCTCAGCTATGTCGTATACAACGATTGCATACATTAGTTACCTGGTTTCCTGGTTGCTGGTATCCTGGTTACTTAAGAAACCACGAAACCAGGATACCAAGATACCAAGATACTAATTACCATCCAGTGACAAATGGTTTATATTCCTCTTCACCCATTAGATGTTTCTCTAACTTGTAAAGTTCCATCCTAATAAGTCTCCTGTAGGATACATTCCTCCCAAGTTTTTTGTAATTAAATGTGGTCTTCATCCTCTCATCCATTTCCTTAATGAATAGTTCTCTGCCCTTTTCATTAAGTACAATCCCATTAACTCTGCTTTCAAAATGCTGTGCCTTAATAATACCTTTGTTTACAAGAGTAAATATCACGCGGTCTGCAATGATAGGCTTGAATATCTCTGCTACATCCAGATTCAAAGTAAAACGCCTGAAGTTCGTTGCATGTAGAAAGCCTATTTTTGGGTCAAGATGAGTCTGATAAATCTCACTGAGTATACTTGTGTACACAAGAGAGTTACCAAAGCTTATTAATGCGTTAATTCTATTTTTAGGTGGTCTTTTTGTGCGCTCCTCAAATATAAAGTGTTCATTATCCAGTATCACATCAAAGGCATTATAATATTGTTCCCTGATATTTCCTTCTATTGCCATAAGCTCACTTGTATCCCCACAATTATCCAATCCATTGCTTATTGAATCAACCTTATCAATGATTTCAGAAAGAGGTTTCCCCCTATTAGCATAGTAGTTGAGGACTTTCTTTATATTCTCGATTGCTCCACTGACAAACTTATTTGCAAGATTTAGCCTTTTTCCTTCATCAAGATAATGCTCAGCCTGCTTTAGAATCATGTATCCTGAATTCATATGCTCTCTCGGATAAAATGAGCCAACATAATATCCATAATGATTGAAAAAATGCATTATTATCTCTACCTGTGTTAAAAACTCAAGGAGGCGCTTGTTTACAGAGACCTCTCCAAAGACCATAATCTCAGAGGTGTTTTCAACAGGGATATACTTTCTGCCCTCCTCTGTCTCAAAATAAAGGGTATTCTCCTTTCTTTTTAATTCCCCATCAGAAAATATATAGATACTTCGTTTCATGGTTTCATGATATCCTGGTTTCTTAGTTTCCTAGTTTCCTGGTATCTTGGTTTCTTGGCATTTTTAATCGAGGTTATCAGGCCATTAAGCATTCGTCCTGTTATATCAAGTGTGGAACGGAGTTCTTCGAACTTAGTAATTGATATATAACTTAAGTCCTTTGCCAAAAGTAAATGATATTTTAGTTCTTCAACCGAACCACGAGAAATGTAAAGAAATTGAATCCTTTCTTTTAGGGAAAATCGGCCATAGCCTTCTGCAATATTAGCAGGGATTGATGAAGTAGAACGACATATCTGGTCGCATAGTCTAAATCGTTCTTCCTCTGGAAACTTTTTAACTATCCGATAAACATCAATAACAAGTTGATGCACAAGTTTAAAAACCTCAAGATCTTCATAAGTCATTTTGTTCCTTTCACAGTTTCCTGGCTACCTGGTTTTCTTGGTAATTTTAGTTCACTTCCAACTACTAAGTTACTGAGATTACCAAGATACAAGGATACCAAAATATTAAACTCATGCCCAGCAAAACTCCTGATACCCACATTTTCTACAAAATCTTATCTTTTTTGCCTCAGGTGGTTTTTCAAGGCCGATAATAGTTTTTATTTCAGCCTTAGCTTTTTTAATTTCGTTTTCAATCTCTGGTTTAAGGAATATTTCGATCCTCTTCTTCTCCCTTGGAAACAAAAGTTCACCTTTGGCTTCGATGCCTTTTTCTTTAAGGTTATATAAATAGAAAGCAAGTTGCATCTTTGCACTGTTTTCAAACCTTGAACTTTTCTTCACCTCTCCTACAATTACTTGCCCATCATCTCTACGCAAAACATCAATTACTATATTTTCAAGATGTATCTGTTTTCTTTCCCTGCTGTAACTTTCTTCTGAAATCAGTTTGCCTATTTCAATGAAAGGATTTTCCTGTGAAGGCTCAAGCTGATGTGCCATAAGCCATACCTCACGATGGCAGATGTAGTAATACCAGATGAGCGTGCCAGTGATAGACTTATCAGGAACTAATTGTGGATAGTTATTTACCACAAACTGATTTCTCCTTTTGACTTGAAACGGTATTGTCAAGTCTTTTATGCAAATTCTCTCAGGGGCTTCATTCTCAATGGTTTTCATAGTTCTCAATTAAGCTGCAATCCTTTCAAGTTTTGATATCTTAATATCCGCAAGAATTACCCTCGC
>JBFLXN010000257.1:0-2716 GCA_040755715.1 Candidatus Edwardsiibacteriota bacterium | reverse complement strand
TTTTTTTGCTTTCTTTGATAAACTCTTTCTCATGGGTATAATTCTCCTTTCTCCCTTTTAGGGATTCTCTTAAACCATTGAGAATTATACCCCAAATCATATTTGCATAATCCATGTTACACTATCGAAATCTACGAGAATTTCTCGTACTCGGAGATAAATGCCATCTCAACCATGAATTTGATGAAGCACTTAAAATTTCTAAATGAATATTTGTTTCTTCAAGAAAAAGATTATCAGGATATTCGGGAAAACCATCTTCAGGGATGACTCCTCTCATCGTCTGGAATTTTTGTATTAAATTTTCCACGCATCTCAAGATATTTTCAGTTCCATATTCTGTTATTTGTTTTTTAATTGCTTGGAAATCAATCTCTAAGTTATATAATTTAGAGAGCAATTTCTTTGATGTAATTAATTCATTGCAATATTTAGCTACCCATTGAACAAGTGCATCCAGATAATTAATGCTCTCTGTACTATCAAGAGATTTATTTAATTTTGAAAATTGCTGGCAAAAATCTAATACATCATCATTGGTGAAAAGGTTCTTTTTAATCCAATCAAATACATGGATAAGTTGCCTGATATTCTCTATAGCAGATTCAATGCTATAATCTTGAATACTAAAGGGCTGTTTACAGTGTCCACATTTTGGGCTGAGTTGCAATTTTTCTTTTAGAATCCTATTTGGGGTATTACAAATCTCACACCTGATAATTAAGTAATCGTCATTTATTAAAGTAGGGTCATAGCGAGGTAGGATTTTCTCAATATCTGAATAAACATCTTTAAGCCTCTGCAATAGCACTAAATATTTGGACAAAGCCTGTCCTACAGTAGAGTTCATTCCATCAGGAATTGAATCAGATGGCTCAATTACATCATAATCTCGTATATCACAATATTTAAGAAATACAGAGAAATGTTCAGCTTTTATTTTTAGAAGTGTAGGATTATCACCTGAGAGGAAAAATATATTTTCAATATCTAAATAGTAATCTTTGAGCTTTTGTAATAATGTTGAATACTCTGCTAATGTAGTCGCTACACGAGAATCTATTCCAGCAGGGATTGAGTCATTGGGGTTAATAATATCGTAATCTCTAATTTTATGATATTTATGATATGTTGGGCATTGCTCCCTTTCAAGAATTTTAAGTTCTGAAAACCTGACCTCCAGTCTTTTTATATCATCGTTGACTTTTCTTAATTCTGCCCATTGGTCTTCTAACAATTTTTTATAACGATTAATATCAACACCGCTGACATAGGAAGAAAAACCTTCTATTTTATTTCTGAGTTCATTTATGGACTCCCTTTCTCCTTTCAGGAGTGACATAGCTAAATAATCTATAGTTGGCAAAATTTTGGTGACAACCTCAAGAGCCTTATTTTGATGGCTTGTCATTAAAACAGTTTTGCCTTGTGCTACAAGATGACATATAAGATTAGCTATAGTTTGAGATTTTCCTGTGCCTGGTGGTCCCTGTATAACTAAAAGTCTTGCTTTCTCTGCTCTTACTGCCGCAACTCGTTGGGCTTTGTTATTCGGTAATGGGAATAGAAGAAGTGGTTGACTTTTACTTGTGGCTACGATATCTATATCCTCTAAATCTTCTCTTTCTACTGGTTCTGACAATATAGTTTTCACAACCGTTTCATCCCCTATTCCCTCTATTTGAGCTAAATGCGTTAAATCGTCAAGTAAATGAGCATGGGTTCTTTTTGCATTGACAATTACAGAAGTATTAAGGAGACTGAAACCATTTTTGTCCCTTAATTCAAGGGCTTCCCTAAGTGATGAGGGTTTTGATGAGTATGTTATTCCTTTAAATCCCTCAACCAATCCTGATAATCTTTGAATGATTTCTTGAATTGCAGATAATCCAAAATCTTCACGATAAAAATGTGGTAAGATTTGCTGACGGATCATCTCAATGTCTTCATCAGACTCTACAAGTTGCTTAATTAATTGAAAGTTTAATGCCGGGATTTCGAATTCTTTGGTGAGAGTTATTAAGCTTTTTAGAGGGTCAAAATCTATGTGGACTTTATAGTAAAAAAGCGGTGCGCAAATTTTGTTGTTTCCAATCTTGCCAGTAATTATGGGGAACCCAATAATTGTTTCACGATTATAGGGGTCAAATTGCTGTTTTCTATATATGGCAACCAGTGTTGCCGATGCATTTTTTCTTTCCTGCTCTTCGGGGCTTATTTCAACTTCTTCAAAAAGCTCGCCTTGTTCTTCTTTATCCTCGATTTCGGTAGTTCTTTCAATAATTTTATCGACAACCTGTGGTGATGCCTTCTCTACAGTGAAACTAATTACCCCGCTTGTAATAAGTTCCTCAAGGTTAGTAATAAACAGGCTAAGGTCAGCAGTTAATCCATAACTTAAGACTTTTTTAAGGTCTACAAAGTGTTTCCCTGCCTGAATAGAAAGTTCAAATAAAAGGTCTCTGTAATATTTTGCGAGATTGCTTAAATGAGATCCCTTATATTCTTCTACCATTTTTGAAATTTTTTACCCTCTGCAGTGGCACACCATTGTATCCGCAAGGATGTCTTCTCCACTCTCTTTGTCTTCATAGATAAGTTCGTATTCTTTTTTAGTATCAAAAATGAGAGAGGTCTGGAGTTTCTTTAGGTCGCTTATGAGAGCATCTTTATAATATTCAGGCAGGGTTTTGCCTTTTTCCAAAAGGTTTATAAT
>JBFLXN010000256.1:0-2754 GCA_040755715.1 Candidatus Edwardsiibacteriota bacterium | reverse complement strand
TCTGTTTTTATGTCTGTGGCAAAATAAAATTACAGACTTCGGCGGTGTAAACGTCGTCCGGCTTTGTCAGGCTCACTGTCCGGTGCTAACGTGTTTCCATAAGCCTGAGCTATGACTGGGAGCAGAAGAAGCTTGGTCCCGGATCAGATGTAGCCTGAATAAGTTAACAAGTTAAGTTCCTGGCACCGAGTCCTTCCCTTTTGAAACGACTAAACGTAAACAGAGACCGATGGTTCTTGTCACGATTTCATGGGTATGCAACCGTGGTTCAAATAGCCCTTTAGCCTTTTCACTTTTCTGCTCTTTATTTCGAGTTCCTTTATTAGATTTTGCAGCGCTTTACGCTTATTGCTGGATGAAAGTGCTTCATGCAATTCATCAGGTTTTCTGGGTAGACCATATTTTTCTGTTAACATTTTGCTTGTTCGTGCCGCTTCAAGCACCCATTCTTCCAATCTTGGGCACAAAATAATAACACAATTCTGACGTCCCAAATCGTACAAAATCCTGATCTTTCCCTCGTTAACTAACAGATTCAAACCCTCCAAATAACTAGGCTGTGCACTGCATGGGTCCTCATCTAATAATCCAATGGCGTTGCAGCTTTTTTGTAGGGCCCTGCAGACATTTCCCTTGCTATGTGAATGCCTTATTTCTCTTTTTCCTACCCCTAATGCACTTATTAAGGCTTCGTCAGCGTTGCATTCTACGAATACCAACCCTTATCCCTCCAAGAAGTTTTCAAGGTTAAAAAACACGTCAAGATCAAGATCGATGATTCTTGAAAGTTGCGGTCGGTTCACTAACTTTATTTTCGTCTGATTATCCTCCCAATAGGTTACGAATACATTGACTTCTTCTTTTGTTGCCTTTTCTACAAGGGGAAGGAGAAAATAAGGGTTGTGCGTGGCAACAAAGTATTGGTTTGTCTTATCCCGCACGATTTTCTCAGCCAAGAACTTAGTATAAAAAGGAAAAGCGTGCGCTTCCGGTTCTTCAAAAATAAGCACAGCGTTTTTGTTTGTCTCTATGGCTGCAATATGAAATATTAACCTTTGAAGTGTATCGGAAGCAAGAGAATAAGGGTAAGAAACAAATATCCCGTCAACTTCTTTAAGAAGTTTCATTTTCTTCTCTTGCGGTTCCAAAACAACCCTAAGACCATATTCGGAAAATATCTCGTTTACTCTACTTTTCAATTCCTTATTAGTAAGAATGATGGACAATAGGTTATTGCCCTTCGGAGGTGCAAGAAAATCAACCCTCACATTACGAAAGGAATCTAAAACCGCAAACCGGTAAAACCTGAAAGGAGATGTGCCACTAAACCCATCCCCGGCGCTTTCCCCAAGATAACCAAGTGTGATTGAATGGCTGAAATTCTGGGCATTTTTCAAAATCTTATCGAGGTTATTAGATTTAGCTTCCACTCGGAACTGATCTTGTTGAAAGGTTACTTTACATTCACAAAATATTTCTTTATGAATTCCTTCAAGAGTAACATCTGATCCCATATCCACAAATATTTTGATTTCTTCAGAAATGTCGTGGTCGTAAAAGAGATCTATCGTTTCCTCAAGTCGGACATAAGACCTTATATCACCTGAACGGGCCGAAAACAACCCGATAGCCTCAAGAATGTTTGACTTTCCTGTGTTCGGCTTGCCGATAAGAACGTTAATCCTGCTACAATCCATTTCCAGATGCTTTATGGACTTAAAGTTACCAATTTCAATTCGTTTGGCCAAGATTCCCGTTTCTCTTTTCAACATCTCATGCCCCCTGTTCCAATCCTTCACAGTTGACAACCTTAGACGCTTTTAAGGAACATTATGCCATAGGTAATAAGTTTTAGATACACTGCAATCGAAACAAAAATGTTCTATCTCTATATGAATAAGCCCAATCCGCTTACATCTGGGGACTCAAAGAAAAACACCGGGTGTTTTTCCGGCGCTCAGTAAGCTCTCGATATGAATTAGGACACCACTTTGCAAATTATAAGTTCTCTATAATCGTAAAATGTTCATCACGTGTAACTACTCGCAACATTCTTTGATGGCGCGTTCCATCAAATCCGCTTCTTCCGGAGTCAATATGCCGGCAAAACGGAGTATTTCCTTCCCCGGAGTACCTTCGGGAAAGGTAGAATTCAGTGTCCGGGCGAATTCAAGGACTCGCTGCTGTAAATCAGGCGGCAGACGATCGATTTCCTTCAGAATTTCTTGTTTGCCGTTCAGTTCAACCACCCCGTCAGGGTATCATCTCTGATCTCAGTATAATCTAATAGAAGCCCTCTGG
Source organism: Candidatus Edwardsiibacteriota bacterium (assembly GCA_040755715.1). Classification (GTDB taxonomy): domain Bacteria; phylum Edwardsbacteria; class AC1; order JBFLXN01; family JBFLXN01; genus JBFLXN01. The sequence goes on along the minus strand of JBFLXN010000256.1, from coordinate 453 downwards.
TAAAGTACATGAATTGGTTGTTGAGATCTTGACCCTATGGTACACTTAATCCATGAGACACATTGTCTATTTTGATGTTTGTTGTCTTAACAGGCCGTTTGACAATCAAACACAAGCCAGGATCCACCTTGAGTCAGATGCCGTACTGGCGGTTTTAGACAACTGTCAGAACGGTATATGGGTCTTACTCGGCAGTAATGTGTAGAGGTTACCAAAAATGGACATTCAAAAAATGAGTCCTAACCAAATAAGGGATGCCGGCTTGGCGGTTTTGTTAAAATCTCTTGGTCCCATAGGTATGGTGCGATTCCTCCAACAATTTGGTGCGGGAACCGGAGACTATACCAGGGAAAGAGGAAAATGGCTGGATAAAATTAGTCTCACAGAAATATTGGCAACAATTGAAGCAAAACGGGAAGAAAAAGAATAGCGTTCGTATCAGCCTTAATCGAT
>JBFLXN010000255.1:0-2761 GCA_040755715.1 Candidatus Edwardsiibacteriota bacterium | reverse complement strand
ATAATTTGCTCTTTGAAATTTAATCTGATAGAGTATCCTCAAAAAGAGAGGATACTCTATGTTCAACATCCCTAAGATTAGGATTGTAGAGCCTCAAATTCCGAAGTGGGTTCAGTGCTCTTATTGCAGTACTCGTCAAAAGTTCAAAAAGAAGTCGGAGTCCAAAAGGAAGGTTAGACCATCCTAAACTGTTTCAAATTATTCATTACCTCAAAGAACAATTAATATGATTTGCCAGTAAAATGGGAAAGACCCGAAAATGTATATTTTTTAAAAAAATTTTTAGGGGGTGGTCTTGGGGTAAAAAAGGGCGGAAGAGCTGACAAGAAGGCGAGGATAAATCCCAACGCTACTTTATCAAATGCAACCAGTCTGCCAATAAGAAGTGGACCCTGCCAATCAGAAGTGAAATACGAGCCATCACCGTGTAGCCGAAAGAAGCTCCTAAAGAAATCATAATGAAGACAATGCCCACTCTGGCTGATTTAGCCAAAGCACCCTTATGTTCCCGAGAAAAATAAAAATAGCTAATGGTAGTAATAACGCCAACCACTAAGATTAGATTGTTGAGAGAAACCAAAGGGTTTTCCTTTACCCAGAGTGGAAGAAGTGTTGATTGCATTTGCGGAAGCAGAATTCCTTGAATTACTGCAGAGATAGAAAGACCCGCACCCATCCCGACAGTGAACGAGATTGGCCAGCGACTAATCCAGGCGATACTCGGAATGAAACGAGTCAACATTAAAAGTCCTAAGCCAGCAGGGATTAAAAGAATATATTGATGCTCCCGCCAAAGTGGTTCCCAGAGCATCGGTCGGATGTCAAATGCCCAAAAATAAATCAGAGTAAAACCAACTGAGACACCCACATAGATATGTTCGGCAAATCTATAAAAAGGATTATCCTTGTAGAGAAATGAAAAAATTGCCAGAGTCAAAAAAGCCGCAATCCAGACACCAATGATAAAAGCCATATCACTTTTCCCAAGATAAGCAACTTCCTTGCCTTGATTACAGCGATTAAGAAACGATTACGGCGATGTTTTTATCGTCGGTATCGTCGCCTTTATCGCCGTAATCAAATATTCAAGTTTGATGTTTGCATTTTGATATTTTATGGTTTCTTCCTTGTCAAAAAGTACCCTAAATTCCCCAGGAGAATGAAAAGTAAAATTAGCAAATGTCCCACTGATTGTGAGAACATCCCTAAAACTCCGATTGATGGATTTTTCAGAAGGGTCTCATATTCAGCCGCTCCTTTAAGCCCACCGAGGAGTCCTTGAAGTTGTTTTGATTGAAGATAAGGATAAGCCAGAGGTGCCATTACTGCCGTCGTTCCTATAATCATTTTTAAACCAAATCGCGCCTGAGCATATATAATCCAGAATTCTATGGTATCACCCGCTTCCAGACCAGCCAGAAGTCTAATATCGTTGTAATTGTGAATCTTCTGCATCATTTTCAGAGAGTCCAGAGGAGTACCATTTACATCGCTCTTAAAAAAATCTCTAATTTCTTTTCCTAGACCGACCATCACCGAGACAGTTCCTGGCCTATAACCTAAGTTCACATAATCTTCACCATACTTTTTATTGAATTCCTTAGCCACCATTTCTAATCCCAAAGTTCCCAATGGCATTCCTGTTGGCCAATGACCCAATAAAATTACTTTCAAGTTTTTCTTAAATGCATGCCGCAGCACGGCTAATAACATTGGATGGACTTCTGGCATTGAAGAAGCATCGTAATCAATGGAGAGTATAATGGCTGAGCCTGGCGGCAATCTATCTACCGCCAGGAAAGCGTTTCTCGCCGGTTCGCTCACATCCACCGCTGGGAATTTGATGCCGCTTAACATTGGAATAATCACGGCTAAAGCCATCAGTGAAAAGATTAAACGACGGTCAATCCGTTCAAATCTTGAAAACGATTTCATATTTGATATTTGGTATTTGATTTTTGATTTTAACTCAGGTATGTCCTTTCTATTCCCAGCAGTATTCTCAACGACATCGCCAGACCGCCTAAAGCGGCGCCGATAAGGATACCTCGCTTGGCTGCCATTTGTGGAATATTCATCACCCATTCGGTGAGCAAAGGAAGTTTGCTCCAGATATGGCCTAAAGGTAGCTGTTGCAGAAAAACTGTTACTAAAGGAACTCTACCGAGCATCACAATTGCGGCGGCAACTAATAATAAACTCGCTTCAAAAGTTTTAGCCCGGAAAGCCCGATAGGCGGCAGAGGCAATGAAAAAGGCCAACAAAGAAAACATCGTCGCCTGCAGAGGCACAAAGATATTAGTATAAATATACATAAAAGGTGAAGCTACGGCAAAAGCACTCTCACACTTGATTTCCGAGTAGATACCAACAATGACCGTGGCAAAAAGGCAGATGAGTAAAGTTAAACTATAGCCCCAATCTTTTTGCTGGCGTCTTATTTTTTGACTGTGCAAGGCAACTAAACTATCTACGCCCAAAAGCCAGACTAAGGCACCCTGTCCAATAGTTTCATTTTTTCTTCTGTAGAGACACGCCATGGCGTGTCTCTACAGGATTTTCTTCATCAAATTGCCAATTTATCGGATTGTTGAGAATATATTCTCTTATGTGGTGCAATTCTTTTTCATTCCGTATAATAGTTACTGGTGAAAAATCAAGACTTCAATATAACTGGTTCCTGATAAGGGAAGCCAAAGTTTTTGCTCTTTGACATTTTCTATTCTTATTTTCTTTTTCCTTTGCGAGAACGATAAATTCC
>JBFLXN010000254.1:0-2772 GCA_040755715.1 Candidatus Edwardsiibacteriota bacterium | reverse complement strand
TTGTTTTTTAATAGCCCCGACCTTTAGGTCGGGGTTGAAAGAGACCCACTCCCCCCTGTTTCCCCCTCTCCCCGACAAAGTCGGGGAGAGGGGGACAGAAGGGGGTGAGGGTTTTAGTTTTCCCCGAGATAAATGTCGGAGCTACTCATATTTCGACCTTAGGTCTTTTTTTCTTGACACCCTGATTGTCAAATATTTATGCGACAGACCACTAATTTCCATCTATTTCTATAAATTTCCATTAATTTCCGTGTTCCTATGGATACACTTCTGTTATTAGAATTGATTGGTCTCTTTTTTCTTTTTCTTTCAGGCTCTTTTTTCTCAGCGATTGAAACGGCATTAGTAGCCTCCAGCCGAGCAAGGCTACTCATTTTAATGGAGCAAAAGCCTAAAAAAGCAAAGGTCATTAAACTCTGGCTTGACGACCCTAATCAGCTCCTCACTACTATAACAGTGGGCATCAACATTGTGGCGGTAGGAGCCTCTTTTTTGGCTACCCTGATGTCCACTCGGGCCGTAGAAATCTTTGACTTCCCCAAAACATTCACCTTAGGTCTTACTCCTATCATCGTGGCTATTATTGTCATTATGTTTGGTGAAATCATCCCCAAAATAGTAGCCATTCATAATCCCGAAAGAGTGCTTCTTCTTTTGCTCACTCCTATTTATCTGTTTGATTTTTTTATTTCTCCTCTCACCAGAGTCTTAGTCAAAATTAGTAGTTTCTTTATTCAAATCTTTGGTGGCAGACCCAAAAGAGAAGGGCCTTTGGTTACTCCAGAAGAAATTTTCAGTATCATCGCCGCCGGAGAGAAAGAAGGAATCTTGGAAAAAGAAGAAAGAAAAATGCTCTTCGGTATTTTAAAATTTGGCGAAACCACGGTGAAAGAAGTGATGGTTCCTCGGCCAGACTTAGTCTGCGCTAAGGAAAATCTAACTATGAAGGAAATGTTTAAATTTTTTGAAGAAGCTGGCCATTCACGAATTCCCATTTATCGCCACAACCTAGATGAAATTATTGGCCTAGTCTATGCCAAGGACCTTTTCAAGGCAATTAAGGAAGGCAAAAAAGATGAGCCGATTACCAATCTACTAAGGGAAGTCTATTTTGTGCCAGAGACAAAGAGGCTTGACGGACTCTTGCGGGAGTTTCAAAGGAAAAGACAACACTTAGCGATTGTAGTTGATGAATTCGGCGGTACCGTTGGGCTAGTTACTTTGGAAGACTTATTAGAAGAAATTGTCGGTGAAATTAGAGATGAATATGATACTGAAGAACCACTTTATCGTTGGATTGATAAAAATACCATTCGGGTAGACGCCCGCATTAGTGTTGAAGAACTGAGTGGAATTCTCGGCATTTCTATCCCAGCCGAAGGATTTGAAACCCTCGGTGGCTTCATCTTTGATTTAGCGGCCAAAGTACCAGCCGAAGGCGAAACAATTAAGTGGAAAAATTTTGAATTCTTTATTGAGAAAATGCTGGGACGGAGAATAACCCGAGTACGCCTAAAATGCCCATCCATCAAAGCGAAGCCATCGTCTTAAAATCTCAGGATTTCAAAGAATCTTCAAAGATTACTACTCTCTACACCAAAAAATTTGGTAGAATTAAGGTGGTGGCTAAGGGTGCCAAGAGGCTGAAAAGCAAATTTGGCGCTTCTTTGGATATAGGGGTTCATAATAAAGTTATTTTTTACTATCATGAATCTCGGGACTTGTATATTCTTTCTGAAAGTGAAATTATTAGGCACTTTTCTAATATTTATAATGACTTAAATCGTTTCCTTCAGGCAGAACTGGCTTTAGAAATGGTCTTGAGATTTACTCCCCCCGGAACACCCAATTTAGCCATTTTCTCGCTGCTGGTTAATTATCTCAGAGCTTTAAAGATGAATACCTCTGTGAAAGAATTAAATTACTTTCAGTGGTCATTCTCTCTCCGCCTCCTGACTCTCCTCGGTTATCAACCGCAGTTACATCACTGTGTCGTCTGTAAAAGGACACCAAGCCCCAATCTGTCTGTTGTCCAAAGAAGCAAAGCTATCCTGAATGTTGGAGCAGTCACAGAGAAGGGCGGACAGGTCGGTCAGAAAGGTTCCCCGCCAAAGATAGGGGCAGGCTCGCCCGTAAGGCTCTTGCCCGTCCCGATAAATCGGGAAGGGGCTACGCCAGAGGGCTGTGGTGTTTCCGACGAGGAAATTTATTTCAGCATTCAGCGAGGGGGGCTGGTTTGTCGCCATTGTTACCGTTTAGTTCTTAACGCCCTTCCAGTTCTAACAGAAACAATCTATTTGATGCAGGATTTACAAAAAGGATCTAGACCCCAAAAGATTTCTTTCCCAGTAGCAGAACAGATTGAATGGCTCTTAAAAAGTTTCACAAACTATCATCTCTCTGAGGGACTTCAGAGCCTAAAAGTGGAAAAGAATCTAACAAAAATTCAGTAAGATTTTTCTTGACAAATAAAAAGATTTTTGTTATAGTTAAGGTAAACAGGGTGGAGTAAGAAAGGTACAAAGTAAGATTATCTCCTTCCTGGCGTTTTTATGTTGTTCTTTGCCTCTCAGAGATAGGTGCTATCGGGATGAATATTGATGCCTCTGTGGATTTGGGTGCAATTAACATAACTTGCCGTCTCGGGAATTGAATAAAATAGTAGCGAGTAGAAAGTATTGGGTTAATTGAGTTTGTTGAGTTTTTTGGGTTCATTGGGTTTTAATAACCCGATAAACCCCGTTAGAAGGCTTGCACATCGCAGCGACGACC
>JBFLXN010000253.1:0-2815 GCA_040755715.1 Candidatus Edwardsiibacteriota bacterium | reverse complement strand
TAACCTCCTCGGAAATTTTTTGACATTTAAATTATATCATAATTTCCGAGGATACTCAAGAAATAATCAGACTGGAAATCACTATTTTTTGTTGGAATAAATAATTTTTCACCAGTAACTATAATATGTATCTTATAAGCATATTTAAGTGGTACAATGAACCTCCGGAAGCAGAAGGCGCGGTGGGTGTAACCCGAGGCATAGATAAACCAGAAGGTCCCGGAGCATGGAGTGCCGTAGCTACAGGAAAGATCTATAATGTGTACAGTAACTTGTACGATATGGACCCCTGCTATGGAGAGTTGGATGAGATAGCACTTCGCACTGCAGTCCATGAATTAGGACACCAGAGGGCGGGCTTAGCGCATCATACCGGCGGTGAGTATTGTATTATGGTGGCAGCCATTCCAATATCTTTAACACTCCTTAGCTGGGACTATTGTGCGGACTCAAGTTTAACACCACCGGGAAAAGTAGAAATTGGATACGACAGAGCGTATAGCAGTTTCTGTTCTGCTTGCAGAGATAGCATTAAAAAAAGAAGTTGGTGAAAGGAGGAAATAAAAATGTATAGAAAGGGGTTAGTGGGAATTATGGCCTTTCTTGTCCCTGTGTTCGTCTACGCAGGAGGAATAGTGCCACATATCAGATTGAATAAGAGTGTCTATCTTGTCGGTGAACCAATATGGGTAACGAGCTGGGTAACAAATGAAACGGATACAACAATAAGAATAATGCGCGAATTTATTGAAAACCTGTATATAGTCAATTCAAAAGGAGATAGGGCTACTCGTAGAGGAGTGCATTTTACGAAGGTTGCACTGCCTCCCTATGAGGAGATATGGGAGATAGGCCCCTTGAAATCCAGCTCCATATGGATTCATGATATAACTGAATTTTACGGTTATGGAAGTGAAAGGGCAGCAATGGGGGGATGGTTTCAATCTTTTTCTCCAGATGAATATACAGTCAAATACACTGTTACCAGTATTCCTGAGATATGGCAGAAAAATCTGTGGATTTTCGCTGTGAAAAACGCCAGAGAGCTTTTGGAGTTAAAGAAAAAGTATGGATATAAACAAGAGGATGAGGGTAAAGGTTGGCACAAGAGAGAACGGTATGCTTCAGAACCGGTAAAATTCACAGTAATAAGACCGACTGGAGAAGAAAAAAAAGTCTACGAGCTAATGCTAAGTGCACATGATGTCAAAAAACCTTACGAGACTTTAAGAAGATACGAACATATACTAAACAATTATCCTAACAGTGCTTATGCTGAGGTTGCTTTTTATGAAATCATCGGGGTTTATGAGACTCGATTTTATTGGAAGGCTCCTCAGGTTCCAGTGGAAATCCTGCGGAGAAAATGTTATGAGTTTCTTGAGAGGTATCCAAATTCTTATTTTGGTATTAGAGTTGTGTCAACAATTGCAAATATGTGTGGGTTTTCAATGGAGGAAAAGATAGTAGAATTAGAGAGAATAGGTAAGAAATATAAAACGGAGCATATTCAGTATGCTGTGAAAAAAGAATTGAAGGAACAAAAAGAAAAATTGGAGCAAATAAAGAAGGGAACTTATATCGGTCCTGAAGGTCCGAGGTATCCAAGAAGAAAGAAGGAATGAAAAGCAAAGATGTGCGGAAAAAGACTGTTTGGAATTGCGTTTTTCCTGCTTGTGCCATCATTTGTCTATGCAGGAGGAATAGTGCCACACATCAGATTGAATAAGAGTGTCTATCTTGTCGGTGAACCAATATGGGCAACGCTTTGGGTGACGAATGAGACAGACACAACAATAAGGATAATGGACGCAGTAGAGGGAGTCTCAGAGGGGTTAGTAACTTGCGTATATTCAATTCAAAAGGCGACAGTATTCGTCTCGGAACTCATATAGACTATGCGGCACTTCCCTACGAAATGGTCTGGGAGATAAAACCTAAGGAATCGAGTCCTAAGTTCATTTTCAAGTTAAACGAATTTTATTCCTGCACTGAAGAAGAGAGATATGTAGTGAGGTATGCTGCAAGCAGTATTCCAGAGATGTGGCAGAGAAATCTATGGATTTTCACTGTACCGAAGAAAGACATCAGCGAGCTTTTGGAGCTAATGGAAAAGCACGGATACAAGCAAGAAGATGAATCAAGAGGTTGGCTAAAGAGACAGTGGTATCTTTCAGAGAGAGCGGAATTTGCTATAGTCAAGCCGACCGGAGAGGAAGAAAAAGCATATAGAGAGTTCTTAAAAGTGGGGGAATCTACGGCGGGAAAAGCCACTTTCCAGAAAATGACTAAAGCAATAGAGGGATATGAGGAAATAATAAGGAAGTATCCTAATACCGTCACTGCTGAGATTTCTTCTCGTCATATTCTTTCAATTTATGCAAGCCGCTTTGGCTTCACCGCCTCCCAAATTCCGGTTCCAATTTTGCGAAAGAAGTGCTATGAGTTCCTTGAGAGGTATCCAAACTCTTATTTCGGAATTGATGTAGTTTCATTTATTGCAAATGTGTGCGGATTTTCTATGGAGGAGAAAATAGCCGAATTAGAGAGGTTAGGTCAAAAATATAAAACCGAGCACATCCAGTATGGAGTGGATAAAGAATTGAAAGAGCAAAAGGAAAAATTAGAGCAAATAAAGAGAGGAACTTACATTGGTCCTGAGGGACCAAGGTATCCAAGAAAAAAGAAAGGGGCTTCACCGATTTCGGTGCAAATTCTGAGTTATTTTTGGTCATTTAGAAATATAGAATTGGTCGTAATATTCCCAGAACAAGTAACTCAGAAAATCTTAATAGCGTTTGGCGCCAGATTGAAG
>JBFLXN010000252.1:0-2838 GCA_040755715.1 Candidatus Edwardsiibacteriota bacterium | reverse complement strand
ACCTTTTGTGTAAATGTTTTGCCATAACCCAACCCTCCTTTTTTGGGTTAGATTATAGCATTTTGGGTGTGCACTTTTAAATCATAAATCCGTTAAAAAGTGTGCACTTTTAATTCGTAAATGACAGGAAAAATCGCCCTTGTGTCATTTAAGAATTAAAACTGCACACTTTACATTAAATTTAAAAATTAAAACTGCACACCTAAAAATGCTATAATCTGAGCCCGAAAAGGAGGTTTAGATTATGGCTAAACAATTACATAAAAGATTTACACATGCTCAAGTTAGAGAACTACTGAGCACTATCTGAAACCTGTTTCTGACACGTTCAGGAAAAAGAAACGCCAAGAATATATTCCAGAAATTCTTCCGTATCAGAAAATGGTATTCAAGGGATGTATTTAACTCCGTAGGAGTTATATGTTTATAGCAAAGAATTGTTACCCAAGGCTCGCCCGTCCCGATTTCATCGGGACGCCCGAGGGAATACAGCTCCGTAGGAGCGATATGTGTATATGTATTAGCCGGGCGTTTCTCCCATATTTCGTCCGCCTAAGGCGGACTATGGGGCTTTGCAATTCTTCTATATCTATAAACATTTTGCTCCTAACGGAGCTCTCAAAAATTTACCAAGATATATTCCACAGGAGAATGTGCAAAGAATTAAGAACAGCGATCTAAATATTGTGCACTTTTATAGTTTATAAAGTGTGCAGTTTTAAAATTTAGCTAACAGGAAGATCGCTGGCCAAGAAAGATATTGACAATCAGGTAAAAATTGAGTATACTTGATAGCAATGGAACCAAATTTAGACTTAGCCTCTTTCATTGACCATACTTTGCTCAAGCCTGAAGCCACAAAGAGTGATATTGAGCGACTTTGCCAAGAAGCAAAGCAATATCAATTTTTTGCGGTGTGTGTTAATCCTACTTATGTAAGTTTAGTTAGAAAAATCCTTGACGGCACCAGGATAAAAATTTGTACGGTTGCTGGTTTTCCCTTGGGAGCGAATCTGACAGAAACAAAAATCAGAGAGGCAGCTTTAGGCATAAGTCATGGAGCGCAAGAAATTGATATGGTAATGAACATCAGTGCCCTTAAATCTAGTAATGAAGATTTGGTTGAAGAAGATATTAGAAGCGTGCGTCAGACCTGTGGCAAGGGCATTATCCTCAAGGTCATCTTAGAAACAGCTGTTCTTACTCAGGAGGAAAAGGTCAGAGCCTGTCAGATTGCTAAAAGAGTTGGGGCTGATTTTGTCAAGACTTCTACCGGCTTTGGTTCGGGGGGGGCAACTGTGGCAGATGTTCTTTTAATGCGAAAGGCAGTGGGCAAAGAAATGGGAGTTAAAGCGAGTGGCGGGATTAGAGATTATCAGATGGCGATAAAATTGATTGAAGCCGGCGCCACCAGAATCGGCACCAGTAGCGGAGTTAAGATTATGAAAGAATGGTTATCTCACTAATTAATAAATGGTTTAAAGGTTACAGTTAGGGAACCGGTATGGAAGTTGGGAAATCAGACATTTGTCATCTAACTTCCGACTTCTGTTATCTTAACCTCTAAATCAAACTGGCTTCCTAACTCTAACCCCTTCACTAATCACCGGCTTTTTGGGGTGTGGTCGAATTGGCAAGACACCAGACTGTTAATCTGGAAATTGGAGGTTCAAATCCTCCCGCCCCAGAAAAGAGATGAATATCAAAAATCTAATGGTTAAACTAGAGGAGAGATTATGAAAGATTTCCTTTGCCTCGGCGATTTCATGCCGGGGATTGCAGGATTTATTCTGGTAATGATGATTTCAGTTATCTTAGGTATTACCAGACAAAATTTTGGCTCAAGAAAACTATGGAGCATACTCTGGTTTGTCTTCTCAATTCTATTCTCTTTACTCCTTCTCTCCGGAATATTTTGCTTTCATCTACCATACTCTCAATTTCTCTTGGGTGGGGCCTTTGGATATGTGTGGCCGTGGTAATCCACACCTTGAGTCATATAAGAAAATAAGCTTCATCTGCAAAAAGGAGGAAGAAGAATGATAAGTATTAAAGACATTCAGTCCGAATATAAAAGAGCTATTCTTGAGTCTCAAGAACTTTATGCAGGAAGAAGAGCAAAAGATACTGCTGGGGCTGTGAGATATACCAAGGGTAAAATAGTGGAAGACATTACAAAGGATATAATAAGGATAGCTTGGTCAAAAATATTCTCTGACGAAACTCGCCTGAAAATGGACAAAAAGAAAGTTGTCGTTAAAACAAATGATGAAGTCTATAAATTATCGCAAGACATGCACGATTGTCGTAAGAGGGACTAAAAAGTGGCATACTTATTTAAAGAAAGAATTAACTTCTCTGATAAACAAATCTTCAATAGAGTTTTGAAAGAATTTCACGATTTGTTGGAAGTATTTATAGAGAATGCTCAAGAATCATCTCGTTTTAGCCCCTGTTAGGACTGGACTAAAGAAAAGTTGTGGTATAATTAATAGAGTTCTGCAAAATGAGATAATTTGTCATTGCGAGTCCCGATTTATCGGGACGAAGCAATGACAACTCATGGTAAATAAAGAGATTGCTTCGTCGCTTTGCTCCTCGCAATGACACTTAACAGGCATTTTGCAGAAGTCTTGTATAATTAATGGAAAGGAGGTCCAGTCATGTATCAAAGTAAATGCTCACCAGAGAAGAAATTTGAGTTAGTGCTTCGGGCACTGCGGGGTGAATCAATAGCCAACATCTGTCGGGAGAATCAAATATCTCCCACCCTATTTTACCGCTGGCGAGATGATTTTCTGCAGGGTGCCCAGGAAGCCCTGAAAGATAAACGCAATC
>JBFLXN010000251.1:0-2939 GCA_040755715.1 Candidatus Edwardsiibacteriota bacterium | reverse complement strand
CCATCAACATCGAGGATAAGGAGTTTAATACCCTTAGCGATTTCTAAAAGTTCTTTCTCTGAGATGTCCTTCATCATTTCACCTTTCTTGCTTTTTATTCTCCCAACCTTGCCTCAATCTCTGATTTAAAATCTTTATAAGTGTTATCCCTTAATGATTTTAAAAAATACTGCCGAACCTACTAATCTATCGCTTTCCATAACTTTACCCCTTTTTCATGATAACTTATTACCCATTCTTGCTCTAAAAGTTTTTCCAACTTTGGAATTATTTCTTCTTTTGGTATTTCTATTCTTTGAGCTATCTGCCACACAGGCATTGGGCCTTCTTCTGAGAGAATTGCTATTATTTTATCTTCGATGTTTTGGGAAATCGCTGGTGAAATGGTTTCTGTAAAGGGTTCAACCTCTTCGCCAATTTCCTGGGTAGTAGTTTGTGCAGATTCATCAAAAGTTTCAAGGGTTACCTCGGCAACAGAAATCTCTTTATCAGGTTCCTGTTTCTGTAAGTCTTCTATTAATTTGTCTATTGCTCTTTGTGGATTATCATAAAACTTACGGGAGGAGACTCTATGTACAGACCAGCCATTTCGTTCTATGATATCTTGTCTCTGATAGTCTTCTTCCCTCAATTCGCCATATTCATCATAATGAAACTCACCGTCACATTCAACGGCCATTCTTCTGCTTTCTTTATCAATAACTACAAAATCTATAAAGAATCCAGCACAAGGGACTTGAGCATAAACCTCTAAGCCTCTTTTTACAAGCTCATCAAACACATCCTCTTCAAGGCCGGGATAGCACTTTTCTCTTTCATTTGGATTGCCAAGCCTGCTATAAGAAGAATTTTGTACTGATGTAACATGAGTTAAATAGTCTCTGATTAGTCCTTTTGGAAAGTTGTCTTTTGGCACCGAGATAAAACATACGACCCTCCTTCTCGCTCTGCTAAAAGCAACATTCAGACGACCTAATGAATGCTCGTCTTCTCTTTGCAATGCATGAACTGAGCCGGGTTTTGAATTAGACGCATATCTGAAGGAATAGAGGATTACATCCCTTTCATCGCCCTGAAATCCATCTACAGTAGAAACAATTATATCGTGTTCTTTAATTATGTGTGGATAATTCTCAAATGCTTCATATGTCATGCTCTGAAGGAGTGTAGCTTGGCGCCTAAAAAGTGATAGAATACCAACAGAAAGCTTTTCGCCTTTTCTGTCACCTTCAAGTTCACCACTTTCTATCATTCTTTTTAACTCTCCGATTACTGCTTCAGCCTCGACAATGTTTTGTTTCGTATCATCAGGGTCGTCATAGGCGCCCTTAATGAGTCTTATCTCCATACAAGGATTGAACCGTCTACGCCGAAAAGGAGAAAGTATTTTTAGCTGTTCATTGTAAAAATGCTTATTAGAAAAATCTATTATAGGAGGTTCACATCTAAAATGTTCATTAAGAAATGTAGGACTAATATCTTGGCAGCCAGTAGCAAGGTCTAAGAGTGAATTTCTTCCATGAAAAAATACTGCTCTTGGATGATTATCTAAGTTGTGTTTAGTAAGATTTAGTCTAACTACAGAATCGCTCAAAAATTGTGTATTTGGATTTTTCATTTGTTTGTCATCACCAACAACAACCATGCGTTTAGCACGATATGCTAAATGTAAAGCAGTTGCCTGATTACATTGTGATGCCTCATCAACTATAAGGTAATCAAATAAACCCTGTTCTAAAGGAAATATCCGCGATACATCCTCAATACTCATTATCCAGCATGGAAAGACCGACAGAAGTCTTTTATAATCAATTTGGTCTCGTAATTGAACAAAAGAATAAGTCTTCCGTTTCTTTCTGAGTAGATGCCTTAATTTGTTTATCATCTCACGGGTGGTATTGCTGCGTTCTGCCTCTTTCAATGCTAATTTGCGATTTGTATTAAGTATCTTCTTGATTTTCTCTCGTGATTCCTCTTTAAGCCTCTTAATCTTAGCTCCTACCTCGTTATTATCGTCAGGATTTTTTAATAAATCATCTCTCATAAAAGCTGATAGTCTGAAAGCCTCAACTATTAAGTCGGGGCCTTTTAAGGCTGGTATACTATTGCCTTTAAGAATTTCATCCTTTATCGTAGAGCATGTTTTTGGAAGGGTTTTTAAATCTGACCCCTCAAGTGTTTTTGTACTTATATAGTTATCAAAATATGGTTGTAATTTTCTGATTTTGCCTTCATCTAAGTCAGATGGCATTACCGATAATTTTTCTCTCACATATCTGGCAAGTTTAAATGCCTCTATAGATAGTTCTGGGTCAATAGCTTTTATAGTATTTCGTTTAAGAATGTCATCTTTTAATTTGGCACAGGTCTGAGGAAGGGTTTTTAAAACAGTGTATTCAAGGGATTTCAACTCTTTATACTCATAAAAATAAGGATATAACCCTACAAGTTTATTAAAATGTTTATCTGCTTCTTCGTCAAAACACAATTCACATATTGTTTTCTCAAATGAAGAAAACAACGGGGATAGAAGGTTGTTGTTGACCTTAAGTTTATTTAAATTTTCACTTATCTCTAAATATGCTTTAGCCTTTTCAAGACATTCTTTAAATATGGATATGTCTTCAAAAGTAGAAATATTTAGAACCTTCTCTTCTAAAAAGTTTTTGATCTTATCCGAATAAATTGCTGGGAATGCATCCACAGAAACCATAACTTGTGAATATTTATGCGTAAGATTTGCATTCTTATGCAGTTCTGCAAGAGTAGGTTTTTGAGATAAATTTTTAATTGGTATATTCAGTTCGGATAAATATTTAAAGTCTTTCATGATTTGATTTCTCAAAGTCCAATGGCTATGCCATGCCTTCACTTTATTAAGAGATTCAGCTCGCCTTTTATACATAACTCCGGGAAATTTAGCAGATACAAGAAATCTA
>JBFLXN010000250.1:0-2965 GCA_040755715.1 Candidatus Edwardsiibacteriota bacterium | reverse complement strand
TCCAACTCAGTTCTCTCAGTCTTAGATAACTCTCTGACAAATATTGGCCGCATGGCTACCTCCTTTCCTGGTAACCATTATAGCCAATTATCTCATAAAATACAAGTGATATTTAGTTGACGAAGCAAGATACAAACAGACAAAAATTCTAAACTATTGCGTAGCGAGACATACTTTGTTCAACTTTAGCATAATTTGCTCCCTTCTGTCAAGGGAAATTACCCTAATGGGCGGCTTTTTTCTCTTGCTTTCATCCTTCCAATTTTGGTATAATTATTATGGGAGGAGTCCTATATGCTTTACTCTGAAATAAATCGAATGATAGAGGACTTGAAGATACGACTTTTAGAATTACGGGGGTATCTTTGACTTAGAAAAAAAAGAAAAGGAAATTTCTTCTCTGGAATCAGAAATGAGTAAGCCAGGCTTCTGGGACGACCAACTTTTGGCAAAGGAAATCATCCAAAAAATAAATCTCAGGAAAGAATGGACTTCTGCTTGGCATAACTTAGAAAAACAGAGAAGAGAAATTGAAGAACTTATTGCCATAGTTGAAGAGGACGATGAGGCAGGGCAAAAGGAACTCTCTTTAGAGATTGAGAAACTCTCAGCCGGAATCAAGGCTTTGGAATTCCGTCATATGCTAAGCGGCGAGGACGATGAAAAAGACGCGATTCTGACAATTCATCCGGGTGCCGGGGGAACAGAATCCTGCGATTGGGCGGCAATGCTTCTCAGAATGTATACTCGCTGGATGGAACGGAAAGGCTATCAATATAAGGTGATTGATTTTTTGCCCGGTGAGGAAGCCGGATTGAAGAGTGCAACGGTGGAAGTCAGCGGAAAATACGCCTACGGTTATTTAAAAGCAGAGATTGGTGTCCATCGTTTGGTGCGAATTTCTCCCTTTGATGCTAATAAGAGGCGACACACTTCTTTTGTTTCAGTCTTTGTCTATCCTGAGATTGAAGACACGGTAAAAGTTGAAATTGATGAGAAAGATTTGCGCATAGATATTTTTAGGTCTGGCGGGAAAGGAGGACAGAATGTGAACAAAGTAGCCACAGCGGTAAGAATAGTGCATTTACCTACTGCTATTACGGTGCAAAGTCAAAATGAGCGCTCGCAATATCAAAACAGAATAAATGCAATGAGAGTTTTGCGTGCCCGATTATATCAATATTATAAGGCAGAGGAAGAAAAGAAGAAACAGGCTCTGGAAGAAGCAAAAACCGAGATTGCCTGGGGCAATCAAATCCGCTCCTATGTCTTTCATCCCTATACGATGGTAAAAGACCACCGAACCGAAGAAGAGACAGGAAATATTCAAAGTGTGATGGATGGAGAAATTGACCGCTTCATCTTTGCTTATTTGAAAAAGAAATGAAAGGGAAAGTGGTTCGCAAATTTGTTCAAGTTCTTTTTCTAATTGTCTTTCTCCTCTCACTCTTTGAAGCACTTTGGGAGGGGACAAGCCCCTCCCCTATATTGGGAGGGTTAAAACTCCTTCCTTCAGTCTTACAATTAGACCCTTTCATTTCCTTCCTGAATCGCGGTTTGCCAATCTGGGCAATCGGACTTTTGGTTCTCACTATAATCCTAGGTCGCTTTTTTTGTGGTTGGGTCTGTCCTTTGGGAACTCTACTTGATTTTTTCCCTCTCTATAAAATTCAAAAAGAGATGACCTCACCCTGTTCCTCTCCCACCCCTCCTTTATTCCCTCCACCCGTGGGGGAGGGTAAGGGAGGGGTCAACTTTAAGTATTATCTTCTCCTCTTTCTTCTCATAGCTTCCCTATTTAGTTGGCAAGTTTATTATGTCTTTGACCCTTTAGTAATTTTTTCCAAGGTATTTTTTTTAAGTTACAGCTTTCAGCTTTCAGCTTTTGTCTTTCTGTCTTTAATTTTCATCTTGCTTTTCCTCAATTTTCTTACCTCTCGTTTCTGGTGTCGTTTCATCTGTCCTTTGGGCGCTCTTTTAGGAATCTTTTCTCAATGGAAATTATTAAAATTGCAGATTGACGAGAGTTGCCCACCATGCGAGAAATGCGTAAACTTATGTCCTACGGGAGCTATAAGCCTGCCCGTGAGCTCTGCTTGCTGGCACAATGGCCAGGGTGCAAAATCTCTTAAGGTAAAACCTGCCGAATGCATCCTCTGTCTCAAGTGTTCATCTGCTTGTCCTTCTGGAATGATTCACTGGGGATTTTTTAAGAATAAAACTCACCAAGCGGAACTTGACCTCAAAAGACGCTATCTTTTGGGAACACTGGTTGGGGGGGGGCTGTTGGCTCTCGGAATAAGAAAGAGCGGTATCTTTTCCACCAGAGGTGAATCCTTCGGAAGATGGAAGAACGCTCGCCTGTTGCGTCCGCCGGGAAGTCTTTTGGAGGAAGAGTTTGTCAAGCGATGTATTCGCTGTGGTGCATGCATGGGCGTTTGCCCGAACAAAGCCCTGTATCCGTCTATTCTTGAAGGAGGAATTTCTGGTTTTTGGTCACCACGACTCATTCCGGTTTTGGGATATTGTGAAGAATTCTGTACTCTATGTGGACAGGTCTGTCCAACTCAGGCGATTAAAAGGTTTTCTCAAGAAGAAAAAAGGAATCTTAAAATTGGCCAGGCGGTTTTAAATCAGAGCCGCTGTTTATCCTGGAGCAAAAGACAACTCTGTCTGATTTGTTATGAATTCTGTTCCTATCAGGCAATTGGTATTGATAAACAAGGTAGACCTTATGTGAAAAGTGAAGCCTGTGTGGGTTGTGGTTCTTGTGAGCATCACTGTCCGGTAGAATGGTTCGGCTATGCTCACCATAAAGGAGAACGGGCGATTTGTGTTTTTTCTGTCAGCTAAAAATTAAAAGTGGACTGTTTAAGAATTAAAAGTGGACTAAATTTAAGTCTAGCTTTTTTACTTTGTGAACACCAATAAGTTTGTTCTTATACCACAATCTGATTTCAGCCAT
>JBFLXN010000025.1:0-23255 GCA_040755715.1 Candidatus Edwardsiibacteriota bacterium | reverse complement strand
TAACCTCCTCGGAAATTTTTTGACATTTAAATTATATCATAATTTCCGAGGATACTCAAGAAATAATCAGACTGGAAATCACTATTTTTTGTTGGAATAAATAATTTTTCACCAGTAACTATAATATCAAAAATTAAAAATGAAATATCAAATATACAGACCCAAAATGTAAAAATTATTTTCTGTCCTTCCGCCTTAGAATACCTGAGAGATTGGTTGATTTGTCTCTAGCTTTTATGTTTTGGGTATGTGTTTTTTGATTTTTTATATTTTATTTTTGATTTTAACCCTCTCAATTCAGTGGTTTCAGTGGCAAAATTGAATTGAACAGTATCAATGTGAGGTATCTTATGAGTGCCTTAAAAGAAACCGACCCTGAAATCTATGAAGCGATAAGAGACGAAACCATCCGTCAGCATTCAAAATTAGAACTAATCGCTTCAGAGAATTTTGTGTCTGATGCTGTCTTAGAAGCCTTGGGTTCGGTGATGACTAACAAATATGCTGAAGGCTATCCGGGCAAACGCTATTATGGTGGATGCGAATTTGTGGATGTGGCGGAAAGCTTGGCGATTGAACGGTGCAAGAAATTATTTGACTGTGACCATGTGAATGTGCAGGCGCATTCGGGAACCAGCGCAAATATGACTGCCTATTTTGCTCTGGCTAATCCGGGCGATGCAATCTTTGGTCTAAATCTTTCTCAAGGTGGGCATTTATCTCACGGACATCCCGTAAATTTTTCCGGCAGATTTTTTAAGGTGATTCAATATGGTGTTGAGGAGAAGACAGAAATGATTGATTATGAGGCGTTGCGAAAACTAGCTTTGGAACATAAGCCTAAAATTATTATTTCTGGTGCCAGTGCTTATCCTCGAACTCTATATTTTGACAAGTTCGCCGAAATCTGTAAAGAAGTCGGCGCTTATCATGTTTCTGATATTGCTCATATCGCTGGCTTGGTCGTGGCTGGCATACATCCAAGTCCAATTCCTTATGCGGATGTGGTGACCACTACTACCCACAAGACCTTGCGTGGACCTCGGGGTGCAGTGATTATGTGCAAAGAAGAGCATGTCAAAGCGATTGATAAGACAAATTTCCCCGGCAATCAAGGCGGTCCTTTAATGCATGTTATTGCCGCTAAAGCCGTGGCATTCAAAGAAGCATTGGAACCCTCATTTAAGGAATATCAGAAACAAATTGTGGCCAATGCTAGGGCTCTGGCTGAGGCATTGAAATCGTTGAGCTATCGTCTGGTTGCCGGTGGAACAGATACACATCTAATATTAGTGAATCTTACAGAAAAGAGAATTACTGGTAAGGATGCGGAAAAAGCTTTGGACCAGGCCGGGATTACCGTGAATAAAAATACCGTTCCTTTTGATAAACAAAGTCCATTTGTCACTAGTGGTATCAGGCTTGGTACACCTGCGTTAACTACCAGAGGAATGAAAGAATCAGAAATGAAAAAAATTGCTAAATTGATTGATGAAGTTTTGAGTAATCTGGGTGATGAAAAAGTTTATCTTCAAGTGAGGGAAGAGGTAAAAGAACTCTGTGAGGCTTTTCCCCTGTATCAGGAGAGAAGAGAAGAAAATTTAAATATCAAAAATGAAATATCAAAATGACATATCAAAATTTAAAATTTTTGGGTTTTAATTTGTAATTTTGATTTTTGAAATTTGCATTTTGATATTTTTTTTAAGATTAAGGGGGTGATGAGATGAATGAAAAAAAAGTTTTAGGCCAGATGATTTTTTCCGAGGTGGTGGCTTTAGCGACAAAAGAAAAATGGAATGGCGTTTTGACCATTGAGTCTCCTGAGGTTTGTGAATATGTGGCATTTCGTGATGGGAACATCGCTGGTTTTTCTTCGGCTGAAAGGAAGAAACTCATTGGGGATATTCTTACTACTACCGGGAGAATTAGTCAGGATGACCTCCAACGTGCTTTGGCCATCCAACGCGAATCTCAAGGCCAGAAACGATTGGGAGATGTCTTGGTGGAAATGGGAATGATTACCCGAGCCCAATTAGAAGAGACTATTGCCCTTCATCAGATGAATGTTCTCTCTGATTGTCTTAGTGCTATTAAAGGGACGCTTGTCTTTGAAGAAGGAGCTACCCTTGCAGACAAAGGTTAGGAAATTTCGGCCGTCATGGGACGAGTATTTCATAGGTATTACTAAGCTTGTTGGCCGACGGTCCACCTGTCTTCGCCGACAAGTAGGTGCTTTGATTGTCAAGGAGAAAAGAATTCTGGCTACCGGATATAATGGAGCACCCGCAGGGTTAGTTCACTGTGAAAAAATAGGATGCCTTAGAGCTAACTTGAGAATTCCACCAGGGGAAAGACACGAACTTTGTCGAGGAATTCATGCTGAGCAAAATGCTATCATTCAAGCGGCTACTTTTGGTATTTCTATTAAAGGAGCTACCCTCTATTCAACTCACTTTCCTTGCGTCCTCTGCTCAAAAATGATTATCAACGCAGGGATAAAAAGAATCGTTGCAAGCCTTGGCTATCCTGATGCTCTTTCTAAAGAGATGTTAAACGAAGCAAAAATAAGAGTGGAAATAATGAAAATATAGATGAGCACAGATAAAAGAATTTACAGATGTGCAGAGAGATTTTCTGGCGATATCTGTGCTAATCTTGCGGTATTTCATTTGTGTCAATCCCTGCTTGTGGCAGGTAGGTGTGCAAGAACAAAACATAATTTTAGTTGGCAGAGCAATGAGTCAAATGAAGAAGATCGCCTATTTAAGTCTGGGAGCAAATCTTGGAGACCGCTTAAACAATATCCGTTCGGCTTTAGCCGCCTTAGAAAAAGTTCCTGGAATAAAAATAAGTAAGATTTCTTCAATTTATGAAACTAAACCCTGGGGTGTTAAAAATCAACCGGACTTTTTGAATACGGTAGCCGAAATTGAAACAGAACTTTCTCCCGAAGAACTGCTCATTGTCTTTCAAAGAATAGAAACACATCTTAATCGGCACAGGTCAACTAAATGGGGGCCAAGAACAATTGACTTGGACTTGCTTTTCTACGCCGATGAAGTGATTAATGAGAAGGAATTAAAAATTCCTCATCCGGAAATTCCCAGACGGGCTTTCGTGCTGGCACCCTTATCAGAGATTGCTCCAGATTTAATTCATCCGACACTGCAGAAAAACATCTGTGAATTGTTTCATTCCTTGAATAATTCTGAAATGAAAACCTTTAAGAAGTTGGGCGGAAAATGAAGATTCCCGGCTATGTGGCGATTGAAGGAGTTATAGGAGTGGGAAAGACGAGTTTAGCTACTCTCTTAGCCGAACGCTTCCAGAGAAAACTTATTTTAGAGGAAGTGGAAGAGAATCCTTTCCTCAGCAGGTTCTATGATGACCCTAAAACATACGCCTTCCAGACACAAATCTTCTTTCTCCTATCCCGCCATCGCCAACAGAGAGAACTCTTACAGCAGGACTTGTTTGGTCAACATTTAGTCAGCGATTATCTCTTTGCCAAAGATAAAATCTTTGCTTACCTTAATCTTGACGAAAATGAGTTGGCTTTATATGAACACCTATTACCGTTTTTAGAAAAAGATGTGCCCAAACCAGATTTGGTTATCTATTTGCAAACATCGGTGGACATTTTACTCCAAAATATCAAACTTCGAGGGCGAACCTATGAAGAAAAAATCACTAAGGAATATATAAATGAATTGAATGAAGCCTATAATCGTTTTTTCTTTCATTATACCGAAACACCTCTTATAGTAGTTAATGTTAAGAATATTGATTTTGTTAATAATCCAGCTGATTTTGAAGACCTGGCGAAAAAGATTTGCAATCCACCAAAAGGGACTTATTACTATGTTCCGGTAGGACGCTAAGCACTGCCCGCTGACCGTTATCCGCTAACCGCTGTCCAACCCCGGCCGTTATCCTATGATGCAAAGCACAGGGGGCAGGCTGACTGCTGAAAATGGTGAGTGGTAGTTGTAAAGCGGAATGCGGAAAGCAGTGAGCGATAGAATAAGGAGGATTCTACTATGTTTCACGGCTCATTTGTGGCTTTGATCACACCTTTTAAAAATGACAGGATTGATGAGGAAACCCTTAGAAAATTGATTGATTTTCATCTCATTAATAAAACAAGTGGAATTATTTCTTGTGCTACGACCGGGGAGTCGCCAACAATTGAACCGGAGGAGTGGAAAAGAATCCTAGAAATTATCGTGAACAAAACAAAAGGGAAGATGAAAGTGATTGCCTATACTGGAACAAATAACACTAAAAAGACTGTAGAGAAAACAAAAGAAGCCAAGTCTATTGGTGCTGATGCCTGTTTGATAGTTACTCCCTACTATAATAAACCTACTCAAGAAGGACTTTATCAACATTTTAAGACAATTGCTAAAACAGTTAATATTCCCATTTTAATCTATAATGTTCCCAGTCGCACTGGTGTTTCCATTGAGCCCAAAACTATAGCCAGATTAGCTGAAATGAAAAACATCGTGGGAATTAAAGAAGCGAGTGGAAATTTGGACCAGGTGACACAAATTGCCCAACTCTGCGGAGAGAAATTTTCTGTTCTTTCAGGAGATGATTCTCTCACTTTACCAATGCTTTCAGTAGGGGCAAAAGGAGTAATTTCAGTGGTGGCCAACATTGCTCCTAAAGAGACTGCCGAGATGATTGAATTTTTTGAAAATGGAAATCTTGAAAAAGCAAAAGAAATTCATCATAGATTATTTCCTTTGGTAAAAGCACTCTTCTTGGAGACAAATCCCATTCCAGTAAAGGCCGCTTGTGAATTAATGAGATTATGTTCTGGCGAACTGCGTTTGCCATTGGTGAAAATGAGTGAAAAGAATTTAGAAATCTTAAAGACAGAGATGGAGAAATTTGGACTAATATGAATAAACCAAATTCCAATAACCAAATCTCAAATTCCCCGCCTGCCCCAGGCTGCTTCGGTGGGCGGGCAGGCAAGTACCTATTGGTTATTTGGTAATTGGTTATTGGAGCTTGTTTGGTTATTGAGACTTGGTCATTGGAATTTGTTGTAGAGGAGGCTTTTTGTTATGATTAATGTCATTATCTGCGGTGCCTGTGGAAAGATGGGCACCCATCTTGTTTCTATGATTTCTCAGCAGAAAGACATGAAAATCATCGCTGGGATAGAAGTTCCAGGTCACGATTTACTCGGTCAGCGTCTGCGAGGCAGCGAAGCCTTCATCAGTGATGACCTTTCTAAGGTTATTGAATTTGCTAATGTCGTTATAGAATTCACTAATCCCAAAACCTCTTTAGAACACCTCAGAGTTGTTTCAAAAGCAAATAAACCGATGATTATTGGAACTACTGGATTTCAATCAGATGAATTGAAGGAAATAAAGTCTTTGACAGAAAAAATTCCCTGTGTCTTCTCTCCCAATATGTCCATCGGGGTTAACCTTCTTTTTAAGATAGTAAAAGATGTGGCAGGCATTTTAGGTGATGATTATGACATAGAGATTACTGAGGCACACCATCGGTTAAAAAGGGATGCTCCAAGTGGGACAGCTCAGAGACTCGCCGAGATTCTGTCAAAAACGAGAAGTCAAAAAATAGATGACTGCTTAGTTTACGGGAGGAAAGGGATGATTGGAGAGAGAAAGAAGGGTGAGATTGGCATTTTTGCGATACGGGGAGGGGATATTGTTGGTGAACACACGGTCATGTTTGCCGGTCCTGGTGAAAGAATTGAATTAACTCATCGGGTACATAGTCGTGATACCTTTGCCTACGGCACATTGGCAGCTATTAGATTTGTAGTTAAAGCCAAACCGGGACTTTATAATATGCAGGAGGTATTGGGACTTCTTTGAAATCGCTCCGCCTTACCTTAACTCTGTTAGAGGCCTTTTCCCGTAGATACGGGTTGTCTCTGTGGAAAACCAAATTCCATGAAACAAAGTATTGCTATTATTCGGAGTAGTCGGAGTATCGTTCTGCTAAGGCGGGACTCGTAGGAGACGGAGTAATCGTGGGAGAGAAACAACGTAGAAGCCGTAGAAGACGTAGGAAACGGAGTAATCGTAGGGATGATTCCAATGGATTGTGACGTTTCCTGCGATTCCTCTACGAGTGAAATGATACAGCGTTTACTACGAGCCTCTTAGCGATCCTACGAGGATAAAAAATGCCAATTAAGCCCGCTGAAAGAATTTCTAAACTGCCACCTTATCTGTTCGCAGAACTGAAGCGACTTAAAAGAGAGACGCAACAAAGAGGAATTGATGTAATTGAACTGGGTGAAGGCGACCCTGATTTACCTACACCAGAACACATCGTCCGGGCTTTAGCCGAGGCGGCAAAAGACCCGACAAATCACCGCTATCCAAGTTATAACGGACTCTTAGCATTCCGTCAGGCAGTGGCCGAGTGGTATAAAAAACGCTTTGACGTAACTTTAGACCCTGAAGAAGAAGTGCTCACAATCATCGGGGCTAAAGATGGAATTGCTCACATTGCCTGGGCTCTGATTGACCCGGGCGATTATGTGCTGGTGCCTAATCCGGCCTATCCTGTCTATCAAGCGCAAGTTCTCTTTACTGGTGGAATTGTTTACGATTTACCACTCTTGGCGAAAAATGATTTCCTCCCAGACCTTTCCAGAATTGCCTCCAAAATTCTCTCTAAAGCAAAAGTAATATTTTTGAATTATCCCAATAATCCCACCGGGGCAGTAGCTCCACTTGAATTTTACAGAGAGTTAATCTCTTTTGCCAGGAAGCATAAGATAATCATTATCAATGATGGCATCTATTCTGAAATCACCTATGATGGCTATAAACCAGTTAGTCTAATGGAAATTGAAGGAGCAAAGGAAGTAGCGGTTGAGTTCCATTCGCTTTCCAAGACATACAATATGACCGGGTGGAGAATTGGTTGGGCTTGCGGTAATAGAGAAATATTAGCAGGTCTTCTGAAAATTAAGACAAACTGTGACTCTGGTGTCTTTCAGGCAATTCAGTATGCCGGGATTGCTGCTTTGACTGGACCTCAGAATTGTGTTGAAAAGAATAGAAAAATCTATCAAGAAAGAAGAGACATTTTGACTGAAGGACTAAGAGAAGTAGAATTTAAAGTAGAAAAACCCAAGGCAACTTTTTATCTCTGGGTTCCAGTGCTCTCCGGCTATGATTCCATAGGAATGGCTAAAGTCTTACTGGAAAGATGCAGTATTCTGGTAACTCCGGGTATAGGCTTCGGGAAATATGGTGAAGGATATATTCGCTTTGCTTTAACAGCGCCGACAGAAAGAATCAAGGAAGCAGTAAAAAGAATCAAAATGGTTGAATGGAAAAAACCAAGATGAAGAATTTTCCTAAGTGGATTCTTTTTTTCTTCTTGGTAATGCTTGCTTGTCTCCATCAGAAAAGTAGTAACTTTAGGAGGAGTTTAGATAGTGACTATTCTTTTGTTGTTTGCGGAAGGTATCCTCATCGCGGACTGCATCCAGTCAGGACGAGTTATGGAAAACTAATTAAGAAAATTCGTAAGGAAATTGAATGTAGGGAGCGACCCAACGGGTCGCCCCTACCGAATGAAATTGCTCAAAAATGTCCAGAGACAAAAGATAAGAATCTTGAGTTTGCCTATCGCAGTGCATTTTTGGATGAGAAGAATGGAAAAATTCTGATGCACTATTTTGCCGGGATTCCACATCATCAGATTTTCGCTGGTTATGCTGAACATTTTATTGTCAATCTGCGTTCTAAAAGGATAGAAAGGGTCTATGTCTTCCCCGTGCCGCTAGAATGAAGCATTCGCCTCTCATAAAGCATCAGGAGATGAAGGTGAGGGGTAGGTTTTTTCTTGGTGCTTATAGAGGATAATATAAAGAGAGAAAAATATATGATTAAAACAAATATGGATGGGGAAAAGATTTTAGACGCGGATACGGAAGTTGAATCAATTTCAGAAATCAGTCTGATATCTGATTTGCCTATGAGGAAATGGCAATAAAAATGGATTTCTCCTTGACCAGAAAATTATAAAGCCAATAAAAGGGATACAGAATACAATGAAGGATGAGTATATATTGTTTTTGAGGAGGGTGCAATGAAAGCACATAAAATAAGCCAAAAGGTCACACCAATTAACGTGAAGTTAGGTTTTATTTCTATAAGAAAAGATCTTATACCACTTTTTCCAAAGAAAAGTGCAAAAATAGAGGTGCTTTTTGATGATAGTAAATATGGAGTAGAGTTAAATTATGCAGTTTACACGACTACTGATAGAAGAATACATGGACTTACTGGTTGGTTCAGACAACATTCTATATCGGCAAACACAGAAATAGATATTGAAGTTATTCAACGCTTCAAAAAATATAGATTTACAGTCGGAAGAATTTTTGAAGGGAAAGAAGTTAAGAAATTTGGTTTTACATATCGTAAGGGAAAAGAAATTTCTCAAGTTGGAGAAGTTATTGATTTCAGAGGGCTTACCTTTGCACCAATCAATGAGCAGGGTGTAGTTTTCTTATTCAGCAAGGTAAATGATGAAATAGGAATAAAAATAGAAGAGATAAAGGAACATTTTCCTGATGCTGTAGGTAGACGATTCAATGGGCGTGCTTGGGTGAGGGAAACAATCGAATTTCAGTTTAAAAGTTCTGAATATCAACGGGACAATCATCCAACAAAAGAAGGTGAGGCAGCAAATATAATTGTATGTTGGGAACATGATTGGGATAAATGCCCTAAATATATCGAGGTTGTAGAATTAAAATCGCTAATAAAAGAGCTGCCGAAATGAGGTAAAAATGTCTGCAACACATTATCCTTCATTAGATGAAAAGTTCAATACTGTAATCTCAAAAAACACCTTCTATTTCCAGAATGTAGAGTTTGAAGAATACCATGAAGGATATATTTCTGCGATCGCTCAGAATATTTTTCTTCTTAAAAACAAGATAGAGCAGGAAGGATTAAAAGAATCAGTTCTCTTGAAACACATCACGGAAGTAGAAGATGGTCTAGATGCAATTTTAACTATAACTGGTTTTTCAAAAGAAAGTTTGCAAAGGTTAGTAACATTTATTAGAGCCGCGGATGATGAAACTCTATCTACACTTGTTAATAAAGATTCTTGGCCAAGCGAGGATTTCAAAACAGAATGGGGTCTGGACAAGATAAAATCCGTTATCAAAACAAACAAAAAATTTGCTGAAGGTATTGTAAATTTATTTTTTAAGGGACCAACGGTTCCTGTAATAAAAAAGGTTCTACCACTTTTTGAGTTTAAGAAACTTAATATAAACAAGTTTGGTTTCTCTATAGAGTCTATGGTTGATACTATAATCAGATACAAAACAAAGGGTTCATATAAAGCTGCCACAGAAGGTAATCCTGAAGTTGTAATTGAACAAATTCTAACGGTTAATAAATTGAGTTTTGAAAAGGGTAAGTTCAAAATTCCTGAAGCAGGTAATATTCCAAGAACGATGGATTTTATTGTTCCCAATAAGACTGCTCCAAAGATAATAATTGAATGTTCCTACTCTGTCACAACTGCTTCTGGAATGGGAGATAAAGCAAAGACTGAAAAGACAGTCGCTGATTATTTGAAGAAAAATTATCCGAATGTAATTTTTGTTGGTTTTGTGGACGGAATCGGTTGGTATGTGAGAAGAGGCGACCTAAAGCGTATGGTTGAGGCTTATGATTTTGTTTTTACATTTAGCAAGGACGAACTTGAAAGATTTGAGAATTTACTAAGAGAGATATTTCATGCCGGATAAAAAATATTTTGAGAGTTTAATAAACACTATTATCCAAGGCGATTGTTTAGAAGTTATGAGAAAAATTCCAGATGATAGCGTTGATGTCACTTTTGCTGACCCGCCATTTAACCTGAAAAAGAAATATAACAGTTATTATGATAAACATGAAGTTCAAGAATATCTCTCTTGGTGCAAAGAGTGGCTTACTGAAATGGTTCGTATTATTAAACCCACAGGTTCAATTTTTGTTCATAATATTCCAAAATGGTTGATATATTTTGGCTCTTATCTAAATGAAATTGCTACCTTTCGCCATTGGATTGCCTGGGATGCGATGGGTTCTCCTCTTGGCAAAACGCTTTTGCCTAATCACTATGGAATTTTATATTATGTGAAGTCTGACGAATTTAAGTTTTACGATATTAGAATGTTGCATAAACGTTGTAGGAACTGCCATTATATCTTGCAAGACTATGGCGGTAAGAAAAGCCAGATGCATCAATTTGGACCACTTGTGTCTGATGTGTGGACAGATATTCACAGAATTAGGCATAAGAAAAGGAGAGACGAACATCCCTGTCAACTTCCAATCCATCTCCTTGAGAGGTTGCTACTTATGAGTACTGACGAGGCAGACATTGTGCTCGACCCATTTATCGGCACTGGGACAACAGCAATTGCAGCGAAAAAATTGGGAAGAAAATTTATAGGGATTGATATTGATCCGAAGTATGTTGAGATAACGAATAGTAAACTGGAACAGGTAGAGCCAACAATAGTAAATGAATGCCATGTTAGTATTTTTCTTGATACTGTAGTAACACTAAGAAACAAAGATTGGGATAAGATTAAAGACGCATTTGTTATTCCGAAAGATTCATTAGAATTAGAAAAAGAAGAAATCTGCTTGCTCCACAAGAGGAGAAAAACAATAAAATACGAGATGGTTAGAGAAATACAGAGCGATTTGTTTTCATCCACGCACTTTTCTAAAGTGGGGGATTCATTATGTCGGGAGAAAAAATAACCGCCACTTCGCCTGACGCATATTAAATGCTATCTTGTTCCGCTACACTGACAATGACGGACAGGTTCCGAAGAATGGCAAAGGTCTTGACTTTTGAGCCGGGTTTCTCTTGTGTTAAGAAATGTTTGTCAAAAACTCGTTCAGCAAGAGAGGGGGGTGAAAAGGATGAATATGAGAGATTTAACTTTGTGGGTATGTCTTGCGATGGTTTTTGCTGGAATTGGTTGCTTCAGACCGCTTTTCATTGACTTTCTTCAATTGAATATGCTATCTTTAAATTGACAAAAAATCTAAAAGGAGAATGAAATGTTCAAAAAATATGAGATGCTACTTTTTCTCATCACCTTCATTTTTGGGTTTTTATCTCCGTCTTTTTTTGTTTTGTCTGCATTGGAGATGAGGCTTACAAAGGAAATCCCGACAGTGCCGTCTTACGGGATTAAATCCGAAAATGGAAATTTTTGGAGTGAGACCCGGTTTGGGAAAGACGGAACTATTGAACACTTTGCTCTCAAGAACAAAAACGGAACGCTTTTGTGGGAGAAATGGAACACGAAGGAAAATTGGTTCTGGATTTCAAATGATGGAAAGACAACCATCGGATTAAAGGGAGCAGGAGTTGAGGGTTTAACTTCTTATCTCACATTTTATAATGAGGTAGGGAAAAAAAGAAGAGAGGCGGAAATAAAAGGATTTGAAGGAGGTGTTTTCGCATCCAGAGAAAACATCTTTTTTGTTAAGACTTCATTCCGAGAGATACATACATTTAATGCAAGTGGGAAGGAACTTTACCGGATTAAAGGAAGTGGAAGTATATTTGCCTCTTCACCTGATGGAAGGCTTGCTACACTTGAAGAGATGGGGGAAGTCAAACTTTACAGGAATGGGGTAGAAATTGCAAGTGTAAGTCTTGAGGAACCTTTTGCCTACCAGCTTTGCTTTTCCAAAGATGGCAAAATCATAGCTTGTATAACTCCAAGAAACCTTTGTCTCTTTGATTCTAAGAAGTTATCTCTTGTTTGGAAAAAGCATCTCAGCGACCCTTGTCTTACATATTCATCCATTGATATCTCAGAAGATGAGATAATAGCAAGTGGGGTTTCAAAAGATGAAGGAGAAAATGCAGAGGAGTCAAAAAGATACAATAATGGTAAAGTTTTGCTCTATGCAAAAGATGGAGTGAAAGTCTGGGAGAGAGATGTATTTCTTGGAGGGTGGAGCATCCATCGCCCCTTGGTAAAATTCTCTCCGGATGGAAAGATTCTATTTGTTGAAGGAGCGGAGAAAACATATATATTTGAAAAAGTGAGGTGAAGTGAAATGAAAAGTCAAATGCTTCTGCTTCTTTTTCTTTCTATTCTGTTAATCACAGCGGGAAATTCCTTTGGGATAGGCTGGTGTATTCCGCCACAGGATTCACTTCATCCACTTGGAAATGGATGGGGTGAATATCAGAATTACGGGGGAGCCCCGTATCTGCATCCTGGAATTGATGTGATGGGAATAACGGTTGGAAGGGAATGCAGAACCGTTGAGGATGGATGGGTGAAGGCGTGGCTTACCACTGCGGCTCAATACCACTGGAGACTTGCAATATCTGACAAAGATACCTCTTGGGCTGATTCTTCAGATGCTTGGCTATATGCACATATTGACCCGAATCGCCCGCATAGAAATATAGGGGATTGGGTAACAACAGGAGAGATAATTGGATATGTTGTTCCCTGGCCTGTTTCGGGATTTGACCATATACATTTTGCCAGGATAAGGAATGCGGGGAAGATTTGGACGTCTGCAACCTGGTTATTCATTGAAAATCCGCTCATATTCGCTTCTCCAGACGAAGATACATCAAAACCTGTAATAGAAGAGGCGCTGCCTGGCTCTAAATTTGCATTCTGCAAAAATAACACAAGTGATTATCTTTCCCCAAATAATTTATCCGGAGATGTTGATATAGTTGCGAGGATATATGATAAGTTCGGTCAATCTATTCCTACAAATCCAATCTGGGAGATGATAAACCCCCATAAAATAGAATATGAAATCCATGGGCCAATAAATCTTCCCAAAACTCTCTCTTTCTATTTCGCTCATAAACTGGAATGGGATAATTCTGCTATCGTGAATACCATATTCAAAAACGATGCGACATGCAGCACTTACGGTGACTATGATATAAGACAATATTATTATATAGTCACAAATACGGATGGAGATTCAATTGTGGAAATCTCGGATACCTCCGGGACATGGAGGACAAAGGATTTTCCAAACGGCACTTACTGGGTTTTGGGCTGGGTATATGATGAATATGGGAATGTCTCTGTAGATAGTCAGCAGGTGATAGTAAATAATCCTGTAGGAGTTGAAGAAAGAGCCCTAAAAGATGATGAAATTTTGACCTTTTCACTGCTCAGCAATTACCCTAATCCATTCAATCAGTCCTCAGTTATCAAGTATCAGTTGTCAGTTGAGAGCAACATTTCATTAAAAATCTACAACTCTGCTGGACAGTTAGTCAAAACATTAGTGCAGGAGCCTAAAACTCCAGGAGCTTACAAGGTGACTTGGGATGGAAGGGATGAGAGCGGAAAGCGGGTAGCGGCGGGCGTGTATTTTTACCGTCTGACTGCCCGCCAAACTAACGGCGGACAAGCGGGTGATTTTTCCGCCACAAAGAAGATGATTTTGGTGTGGTAACTCTTCCCTTACTGGGGTTGCTGATAAAGCTGTAGCTACAGTCTGCCATTCTTACAATTCTTAGACACGACTTTGTTAAAATTTTGTCTAAAATTGGCACGAAAATCAACACTGACAAGCGTTTAAGCCTTCTGGGCTTGTTCACCAAGAGAAAGACAGCCCAAGCAATTTTGCCTGCAGAGAAGAAATGCTCTGAAGCCACGAAACTCTATGTGCTCACTGTGGGTTTTTCAGAACAGAAACCGGCAAGGATGCTTTCGTCTGAAAAACTTATCCACCGTTTCACACAGAGTCCCGCCTTTGGCGGGATTACTTCAGGGCCTCCTCAAAAGCACAAGAAAAGTGCCTCAGAGGCTTATATTATTGTGCCAGAAGGCTTTCAGGCAGATTTTGAGCCAAAATTTAACAAAGCACTGCTTAGAATTCTAGGAATAAAAGAATGTGCTTTTATTGCACAAAAAAGGGCTGTTTCAACATCCCTCACCTTCGTTCTCTCCCTACAAGAGAGAACAATAAGGGAGGGGTTTGTTTTTTGTTGACTTTCTTCAATTGAATATGCTATCTTTAAATTGACAAAAAATATTATGGAGGACCTATGACACTCATTAAGAAAAAACAAAATAGCCGCAAAAAGACTACCAGAACTGCACCGAGAAAAATCCTAAAAGAATCGTCAGAAACTAATATAGCTACCCAATTGGTTAATCTAAAAATGAAGGTGAAAATCCTACAGCGAATTAACGAAATTGCCTCAAGCACAATGAACATCAATGCGGTGATGGATAAAGTGATGGACTTAATTGAGGAAATTGCGGCTTGCCAGGCAAGTTCTTTGCTCTTGGTTGAACCCGAGAAAAGAACCTTGCGATTTGTAGTGGTCAAAGGAGAAGCCAGCGAAGGATTAAAGGATGCACATTTGGTTTTGGGCGAAGGTATTGCCGGTTGGGTAGCAAAGACTGGTATTCCTCTAATTGTTAATGATGTCACTAAAGAGCCGAGATGG
This sequence comes from Candidatus Edwardsiibacteriota bacterium, assembly GCA_040755715.1. GTDB lineage: Bacteria > Edwardsbacteria > AC1 > JBFLXN01 > JBFLXN01 > JBFLXN01. The sequence continues at coordinate 8,750 of JBFLXN010000025.1, read as the reverse complement.
AAGAAAGAATTCGCCGAGAAACTTGGTTTCGCCACTCATAATATTCTCTGCGTTCCTCTGAAACTGAAAGAGAATGTAATGGGTGTGATTGAGTTGATTAACAAAGTTCAAAAACAAGACTTTACTGAAGAGGACCTTGAAATTATAGAATTGTTGAGTTCTCATCTGGCAACTCTCATAGAAAATGCCCGTCTTTATGGTGAAATGAGAGAAAAAATGAATAGAATTCAGACCTTAGTAGAAACGAGCGCTATCATCTCTTCTAGTCTGGATTTGAACCGAGTATTACAGTCAGTAATGGATGAAGCAAAAAATGTGATTGGGGCTGAGGCAAGTTCAATCTTTAGAATTGATGAAGAAACCAAAGAACTTTATTTTGAAGTTGCCACTGGAGAAAAGGGAGAAGAGGTAAAGAAAATTAGAGTTCCCTGGGGTAAAGGCATTGTAGGGGCAGTAGCAGAAAAGGGGCAAACGGAATTAGTGTCTGATGTAACCAAGGACCCGAGATGGTTTGGGAGAGTTGACAAAAAGTCAGGTTTTGTAACTCGTTCAATCTTAGCTGTGCCTCTGAAGGTTAAAGACAAAGTTATTGGCGTAGCCCAAGTGTTGAACAAAATTGGTGAGGGTACCTTTACTAAAGACGATGTAGAACTCTTTGAGGGATTGGCCCGTCAGGCAGCTATCGCTGTAGAAAATGCTAGGCTTTATCAGGATTTGCAGGAACTATTCGTGAATTCAATTAAGACAGTAGTATCTCTCATCGATGCTAAGGATGAATATACCGCCGGTCATTCTGAAAGGGTGACAAAATATAGTCTAATGATTGCCAAGGAAATGGGATATGAGGAGGACGATTTAAAACGTTTAGAATTAGCAGGAGTTCTCCACGATGTAGGGAAAATCGGTATGCCCGACAGCATCTTAAAAAAGCCAGATAAACTGACCGATGAAGAATTTGCCATAGTGAAACAACATCCTGCTAGAGGGGCTGAAGCTATGGTTCCAATCAAACAAATGAAAGAGATGATTCCGGCCATCAGACATCATCACGAACGTTATGATGGAGGAGGTTATCCTGACCACTTGAAAAATAATAATATCTCTCAAGATGCAAGGATTATTTGCGTAGCGGATGCCTACGACGCGATGACTTCTGATAGACCATACCGGAAAGGTTTAAGTAGAGAAGAAGCTATTTCAAGACTTAAAAAAGATACAACTACACAATTTGACCCTGAAGCAGTAGAGGCTTTCTGTCGGGCTATGGAAAAGGGCTAAATTATCAACTAAAATGGCGATACGGCGATATGTTGATAAGGCAATATGGGGTAATAGGATGATACGCTGATAAGTAAAAAGCCTTTCCGTATCAGCGTATAAAAACATATCAACATCTTATCGTTTCATATTTTGTGGTCAAATTTGACATAATCTTCGGAGAAAAAGATGAAGAAGAAAAGAATTATGGGACCACTTTTAGGGACTGGGATAGCTTTGCTCGTGATTTTCATTACTTTCTTATTCCCAAAACTCTATTCTGATTTTGAAAACAAAACTTATGATTTGAGATTTTTCCTGAAGGTTGGGCCGCCAGGAATAGAGGATATTGATGATGTGGTCTTAATTGACATTGATGAAAAGTCAGTTGCCGAATTAGGTAGGTTTCAGCAATGGCCTAGACTTTACCATGCGAAGATTATTGATGAACTAACCAAGGGTGGAGCGTCAGCTATTGGATTTGATATTCTCTTTCTTGAATCAGACAGCTTGAGACCGGAAATTATTTCTCTCTACGAAGAGACTAAAGCAACTAAAATTGCTCTTGAACTGGCTGAATCTCTTAAAATAGATTTGCCACCAGAAAAATCGGCAATGATAATCAGACAAGTATTGAATGCCAGTGGATTTGATGCTGACTTGTCCGAAATTGTTAAAGAATCCAACAATGTCTACTTTGGTTACTACTTTGGGACTGGAGGCGAATCAGAAGTGTCTGACGAATCAATAGAACGATTTGCTTTTTCTTTTGATTCTCAAGTCACCGAAGCTTATTCTTATCTTCATACTCCGGAAGGACTTAATTTTATTGGGAATGTAGGAATTCCCTTAAGAGAATTTTGCGATGCCTCCAGAGGAATAGGCTTTGTAAATGTGGAACAGGATGACGATGGTGTCGTGAGAGCCTTACCTCTTTTTCTTTCCTATAGAAAAAAATGTTACCCCGCTTTAGCATTACAAATGGTTTTAGATAAATTAGGTGTTTCCAGAGAGAAAATAAAAGTAGTTTTGGGCAAATATGTTGATTTGGCTGGAAGAAAGATTCTGATTGACGATGAGGGAAGAATGCTCATAAACTACATTGGTTCCTACCGAAAGTTTCGCTATATTTCATATTCTGATTTATTACTTGGACAAGTGCCTTTGGAATATTTTAAGGATAAGATTGTTATTGTTGGCACATCCTTGGCAGGGTTATTTGACTTGAGGGCAGTACCTTTTTCTCCGAATTATCCGGGAATGGAAATTCATGCCAATGTGGCTTACAATATCTTAAAAGGGAATTTTATGGTGAAAACTCCTTTTTGGATCTCTCTGATTTGTGTCTTTGGGTTGGCCATTTTGGCTGGTCTAATTGCTTACCTCCTTGGAGCTTTACGGGGAGGGCTACTAATTGTCACTATGGTACTTGTCTATCTGATAGTTGCCTATTTTCTCTTTGCTCATTCAGGAATTTGGATTGAAGTTATAAGACCAATTGTTTCTCTCTTTCTTACTTATCTGGTCGTAATGATTTATCGCTATGTGACTGAAGAGAGGCGCAAACTTCAGATTAAAGGAATGTTCCAGCAGTATATGTCAAAAGAATTGGTGAACAAATTGCTGGAAAAACCGGAGATGCTAAAATTAGGTGGTGAACGAAAAGAAGTCACCGTAGTTTTTTCTGACATCCAAGCTTTTACCACTATTGCCGAACAAATGACTCCAGAAGAGCTGGTTTCTTTAATTAATGAATATCTCACCGCTATGACTGATGTGATTTTAGAGTACGGCGGCTATGTGGACAAATACGAAGGCGACGCCATTATGGCTTTCTGGGGTGCACCAGTAGACCAAGCAGACCACGCTTCTAGGGCAATTCGGTGTGTCTTGGCTCTGAGAGAAAAATTGAAAGAAATCAATGTCTCTTTCACAAAGCGAGGAAAACCAACACTCTTTACTCGTTGGGGAGTGAATACTGGGGAGGCAATTGTCGGCAACATGGGCTCTAAGGAGAAATTTGCCTATACCGCTTTAGGAGATGAAATCAACCTTGGGTCAAGATTAGAAGGCGCTAACAAAGAATACAAAACACAAATAATGATTAGCGAAAGCACTTGCGAAAAGGTGAAAAATTTAGTAATTGTCAGAGATTTGGGATGGCTGACTGTTAAGGGCAAAACAAAACCCGAACGGGTTTTTGAACTATTAGCCAGTAAAGAAAAAGGACTCTCTATTCCAGAAACAGTTATGTTAGAACACTATCATCGTGGGCTGAAATCTTTTTTGGAAAGACGCTGGGACGATGGTATATCAGCCTTCCAAGAAGCACTGGGGATTAATTCCGAAGATGGTCCAAGCAAGACCTATCTTGAACGATGCTTGGAATTTAAGGAAACACCTCCTCCTTCGGATTGGGATGGAACCTTTGTGATGAAAACCAAGTAGGGTCTTCAGAGAACATAGTGAATGGGATAAATTTCATTTTAAAATTAGCAATCCAAAATTAGCAATTATCAATGGAGAAAATAATTTTGAGATGCTAATTGTTAATTTTGCATTTTGCAATGAATAATTGTTTCTCTGCAACAATCCGTGACGAGTCATTAAAGTAAGAAATGTCTTATCAAATTAGACTTGACCTCTTTGAAGGCCCGCTGGACCTCCTTCTCTATTTGATTAAGAAAGAAGAATTAGACATTTATGATATTCCTATTGCCAGGGTTACTCAACAATATCTTGAATATCTTGAGTTAATGAAAATTTTGGATTTAGAAATCGCCGGGGAGTTTTTAGTAATGGCGGCTACTTTGCTCCGGATTAAAGCCCAGATGCTTTTACCGCGACCGCAGGCTGAAGAAATAGAAATAGAGGATCCCCGGCAGGATTTAGTTTTGCAACTTTTGGAATATCAGAAATTCAAGGAGATTGCTACCAAATTGGGACGGAAAGAAATCTTTCAGCGACAACTGTTTGCCCGTCCCAGATTGACTTTTGAAGAAGAACCAGAAATCCCTGAAACTTCTGATGTTGCCATTATTGACCTCTTAACAGCTTTTAAGGCTATAGTGGACCGCATTGATAGAGTGACACTTTATGAGATTGCCGGAGAAGATATTACTATTGAAGAAAGAATCATTTATATTCTTCAAATATTAAGTGAAAAAGAGAGGATTACATTTTTTGAACTTTTCAGTCCGATAACCAGACGCCTTATAATAGTAGTAACTTTCTTCGCTTTACTTGAATTGATGAGACTTAAAAAAATCAAAGCAAAACAAGAAAAACTTTTTGGAGAAATCTGGATTGAAAAAAATTAATAGAAACCTAAATCTAGCGGCAAGAAACCACAAGATTTTTGTTTTTTCTCTGCTTTTGTTGATTTTCCTTTTAGAATGCGGTTCTAAAGGAAAAGAGGACGTTTCCAAAATAGTAATTGGCTATAAATCCGACCCTCTTACCCTAGACCCACATTTAGCAAGTGAAGTACTCACTATCTCGGTACAATCCAATATTTTTGAGGGTTTGGTTTCTTTTGACCGAGATATGCGGATTCAACCTGCTTTGGCCAAGTCTTGGGAAAATCCAGACGACTTAACTTGGATTTTTCACCTCCGACAGGGAGTGAAATTTCATGATGGGAGTTTACTAAAAGCATCCGATGTTAAATTTTCTTTAGAACGAGCGAAAACTTTGCCGGCATCAGCGATGAAGGGAAACTTTGTTACTGTAGAAACAATAAAGGCGATAGACGATTGGACTATTGAAATAAAAACGAAAGGACCTTGCGGACTTCTGCTCAAACTATTAATAGGAGTCTATATTATTCCGGAAGGATATGCTAAGGAAAGAGGTGATGAATATCTCAAGGAATACCCAGTGGGAACTGGGCCTTATCGCTTCGTAGAATGGATGAAAAATGACTATCTTTGCCTTAAGGCAAATGAAGATTATTGGGGAGGTATCTCCAAGGTAAAAGAGGTTATTTTTAAACCTATCTATGACAGAAAAACGGCGGTGGATTTTTTCTTGCAAGGCAAGGCAGACATTATGAATGAAATCCCTCCAGAAGAGATAGGAAGAGTCGAAAGCCAGCCGAATGTTTATTTACTGAAGAAACCAGGGCTAATAGTGCGTTATCTGGGAATGAATTTGCGGAAGAAGCCGTTTAGTGATTTAAGAGTCAGACAGGCAATTAATCTAGGCATAGGTAAAGAGAGAATAGTAAAAGAAATACTTCGTGAACGTGCCTATCTGGCTACTCAATTCGTTTCTCCAAATGTATTTGGTTATAATCCGGAAATTGAAGAAGTGAAATACAATCCTGAGAAAGCCAAGAAACTTCTTCAGGAAGCGGGTTATGCTAAAGGATTTGAAATTTCCTTTGATGTGCCATCAGTGAGGGAGAAACTAGCTAACGAAATTGCTAAAGATCTGGCAATCATAGGTATCAAAGTAAAGTTAAATCTCTTATCAGTTGATGAATTCTTAAAGCGTGTAGAAAGTAAAGAAAGTCAGTTCTTTCTTTTAGGCTCAGCGACTGTTTTTGGCGATGCTTCTGACTTCTTTGATGACGCGATACATTCTTTCAGTTCCCAGAGAGGCTATGGCATTCGCAATTATGGTGGCTATTTCAATAAAAAACTTGATGAACTGATTGAAGAAAGTGCTACTTTAATTAACGAAACCAAACGGTTGAAAATGTTACACCAGGCTATGAAAATGACGGTAGACGAGTTACCACGCATTCCACTCTATGTGGAAGAAGATATTTACGGTGTGTCTAAGAGAATTGTTTGGCTACCCCGTAACGACCTCACTATTCAAGCGAAAGAAATTTCTTTGGCGAAGAAAGACTAAAAAGAAAGTAGAAATTTTAATTGACATACAGTTAAAAATGTATTATCCTTAAAACAATAGCTATGAAAAGACACTATCGTATTCTATTGATTGAAAGTGATGAAGATAATAGCAGCCTTATCCAGATGATTCTGGAATCAAGAAACTATGAGGTAATAGTCGCCAAAGATGGGGAAGAAGCAATACACTGGACAGAAGAAAAATGTCCGGATTTAGTATTGGTAGATATTATCCTTCCAGGAAGAGATGGCTACGAGGTGACTAAGGAAATGAAGCAAAGAATGATGATGGTTCCGATAGTGGCTATTGGTCCAGTTTCCACCTCAGAAGCAAAAGCCAAAGCGTTTGCCTGCGGTTGTCAGGAATATATTTTGAAACCATTTGAAATTGAAAAATTCTTAAATGTAATTGAAGAAAATCTGATTCACAGAAATTAAAGGTGGGGAGGGTGAAAGATATTTTTAGAGATGAGACACAGAATTTCATTTCTATTTATTTTTAGCCTTTTTCTGATACTGAACTCTCATTGCGCTAAAAAGCAGAACATCCAGAGTTTATTGAGAATCGCCTTGGAAGATGAAGTTCAGACCTTGGATCCACAAGCTCAGAACGAAAGTGTAAGTTGGTCAGTTTTGGGCAACATCTTTGAAGGTCTGGTAGCTTTTGATAGAAATATGAAAATTATCCCTTCCCTAGCGGAAAGCTGGGAAAATCCAGATGAATTTACCTGGCGGTTTCGTTTAAGAAAAGGTGTTCGTTTTCATAATGGTAAAGAATTCAAAGCCGAAGATGTCGTCTACACCTTAAGGAGAGCCAAAACTTATTCAGCCTCAAAGATTAAAAGCTATTTGATAGCTTTGGATTCATTGAAAGTCTTGGATGACTGGACGGTAGAGTTAATCACTAAACGTTCCTATCCAGTTCTGCTTAATAAACTTACCTTCGTCTTTGTCTTACCTGCTCCCGGTGTTTCTAAAGACAAAGAAGACGAATCTATCGCTCAGCCAATAGGGACTGGTCCCTATTGTTTCATTGAATGGAAAAAGGGTCAGGTGGTTAAATTGGTAGCTAATGAAAATTATTGGAACAGTAAACCAACTATTAGTGAAGTTTGGTTTATGGCGATTCCAGATGATTATCAAAGAGTGCAAGCTTTGTTGAATGGTAGCGTAGATTTAATTCGGGAAGCTGAGGAAAGTGAAGTGACGCGGTTACGTCAGACAAAAGGAATTAAGGTTATTTGCAAACCAGGATTAAGTGTTACCTATCTCGGATTTAATGTAAAAAAGTTACCATTTAAGAACAAAAGAATTCGCCAAGCGGTATCTTTGGCTTTAGACCGTGAGGACATCATTACCCGACATATATTTGGTGAGGCACTTCTGGCGGGAGGACCACTTTCCCAAAATGTCTTTGGCTTTAACCCTAAATGGTCTAACCCTATTAAGAAAAACTTTGAACGGGCTAATCAGCTTTTGGAGAGCGCAGGATTTCCTAAGGGATTTTCAGTGACCCTTGATGTGGTGCATACAGCAAAAGATATCGCCGAGACAATCAAAGAACAATTAAGAAAACTTAAAATAGAGATAAAGATTAAACTCTGGGATTGGACAGAACTTTACCCCAGACTGTGTCGCGGAGAGAGTGATTTTTTTCTTACGGGCTGGGGTTGTTCTTCGGGAGATGCTTCGGACCTATTTGATGACTGTGTCCATACAGCTGATACCAAAAGAGGTTATGGAGAGGCTAATCACGGCGGATATTCTAACCAAAAATTGGATAAATTAATTGAGGAATCTTCAACTATTCTTGATTCCAGTCTAAGATTAGAAAAGCTCCAACAGATAGTTGACCTTTTTATGGAAGAATTACCTTTAATACCTCTTTATATGAGAAATAATATCTATGCCTTTTCGGAGAGGCCACGACCTTTGGGGCAAAATAAAATAATTTGGGAGCCACGACAAGATAGAAGAGTCTATGCTGCAGAAATAGGAGTCAAACAATAATGCCTACATTTTTCAAAAGTCTGAAATTCAAATTTGCTCTGGCGATTAGCCTTCTTGTAGTTCTGATTCTTTTGGTTGATGCTATTATTACTGTCATCACCAAGAGTAGAGAAATGAAGGAGGATATTACTGTAAATGCTCAATCCTACGCCGAGATGAGTGTTAAACCAATTTGCGAAGGCTATCAGGTTTATTACACCTCTGGCTTTTACAAGTTTAGAGAGATAATGTTGGATTTTCTACGAATGAATCGGAATGTGAAAAAAATTCAAATCTTAGATGTTAGTGGCGCTGTTTGTTTTGATTCTGAGGAATTAGAGACAGGAAGATATTTGCTATCTCCTTCAGAAAGAAAAATTTCTGAGACAGGGTTATTAGAAAATATAAAAAAATTAGTCTGCACTGCTGGTCCTTATCAACTCAATAAGTATGAAAAAGGTTGGGAGATTGTAGTTCCTTATATTGAAGAATGGGGAAGGCATCGATTTTCCGTAAGATATCTAGTGCTTTATGACATAAGTTCTTGACAAATTAAATTATTTATGATATACTACCTCCAAAAGGAGGTGGTATACTTGAAAATAAAAAATCAAGTTAAATTAAAACCAAATGAGCGAAAATTAT
>JBFLXN010000249.1:0-3031 GCA_040755715.1 Candidatus Edwardsiibacteriota bacterium | reverse complement strand
TGACCGTTCTGGCGAACTACGCGCGAGAAAGTGTTGAGAGTGTAATTATGCCTTTCGGCGCCGGGTGCCACAGCATAGGTATCTTTGCATACAGGGAAGCGGAATCGGAAAAGCCAAGAGCGGTCGTGGGCCTGTTGGATCTATCGGCGCGTGAAAACGTAAGAAAACGGCTCGGCAAGGACCTGTTCACCTTCACCGTGCCGTTAAAGATGTTTCAGGAAATGGAGAGCAACGTCGGAGAAAGCTTCCTCGGCAAGGAAATGTGGCAGGAGTTTCTGGCGGACTAGGTAGTATAAGAAATGATATAACGTTTATATCAACGTTAAAGGGAGGGGAAGTACCCCTCACATAGAATAAACTAATTATCAGCAATGCTACATTGGAAGGTACAAAATTAAGGGTGAAACTGTGGCAAATCGTAGATCGTTTAAATCAGACACGAGTTTTTTGGAGAAGATCTCGGCTGGAGCCATTGGAAGTCAACAGGTTTTTGAAAATTTAAGGAACCAGGGACATCAGCCAATCGAGCTGGAACGCGGCTCGATGAGCTTTAAGATTTGGAGAAATATTAAAATTAAACGTATCAGGGTTCCTGATCTTCTGTGTGTTACTTGTGGCCACCGCGTAGAGTCTAGAGCAAAGAGCAATTTTGAAATATCGATGTCTCACTCGGTATCTGATCCAGAACGTGGTTGGGATTATGGCCTTAATGACAATGATTTTGTAGCGCTGGTTGTATGTAAACAGGTTGGTAACAAACCGATAGATTGGCTGGCTGAGAAACTTGTCCAGTATATCTCCGTTAAGGAACTACGCCTAGCCCTCAGGGATAAAAATGCTATTTATATGAGTCCCAAAGGGGTAGGAGAAGGCTTTGAAACAAGGATAATTTGGCCCTCCGCTGTGGCTAGTTCAGCGGGTTTTATTAAGGCGGTTACAAAGGATTATATTCAATACCACAGGCAGACTGATAACAGAACAATAACAATGAGATTACAGAAAAAGGGACTTCCAATGAAGCCGCTGGTAGAGGTAGGGGATGAAGTTGTACCTAACCAAGTTTGCGCTGCTGTTATTCCCGTAGCTAAGGGTTTTCCCTGTTCTCCATCCATTAATTATACATATTACTTAGATAGGCTTTCGAGCCCTTCATTGAGTGATAGATATGCGGCTGCAAAGGCGTTGTCCGTATTTAAACAACCTGTTATTTCTCGTAAGCTTCTCATAAAAGTTAAGGACCCTAATGAACATATTTACGTAAGACTTGAAGCAGCCGCTAGTTTAGCACGTTATAATGACGAACAAGGGTGGATGTTCATTGAGCAATGCTTAGCCGATGAATATCTTCAAAATAGGTTGGAGGCCGTTATAATCTTAGCAGAAATCCCTGCAGACATATCTCGCCTAATACTGTCCAATGTTCTGAAAGATAATAATCAGCATCCTGAAATTCGGGCTGGAGCTGCATGGGCGCTTGGTGAACTACGTAATAAGTCAGCATTAAGTGATTTGATTGACAGTTTTTCTGCTGTAAATGAGAACATTCGTATTGAAGCTGCTCGATCCTTGGCGAAACTAGCCTCGGATTATACGCCCGAAATCATGCGTGAATTTCCTATGGCTGCTCGCGAAAAACGGCCAGGAATTGCATGGGCACTAAGTAAATCAGGGAAATTTAAACTTAAGGATTTATTGGAATCACTCGTCGACAATGATGCTCGTCATTGGGTAGCATATATACTTGGTACACAAGAACAACAAAGATATATTCACGAAATAGAACTATTAAAAGCAAGAGACGCTGAAGTGTACTTTGCTGCGACAGTCCTTTGGAAAATCATGACAAGTTGGGTTTATGATTTGGAGGAGTACGGATGAAATTACCAATACCTTTGTATACAACAAGCTATGGAACAGCGTATGTAGGCGATGCGCTCAACCTTCTCCGCGGACTAGCAGACGAAAGTATTGACCTTGTATTTACTTCGCCGCCGTTTGCTTTACAACGTCAAAAAGAATACGGCAATGTTGACCAAGAACAATACGTTGATTGGCTATTATTATTTGCATTAGAAATCAAACGTGTCCTCAAAAGAACTGGCAGCTTTGTGCTTGATCTTGGAGGTTCCTATCGTAAAGGAAGACCTGTTAGATCACTATATAATTACCGAGTCCTCATAAAAATGTGCGATGAATTGGGTTGGAACCTTGCAGAAGAGTTCTTTTGGTTCAACCCGTCAAAACTACCTTCACCAATAGAATGGGTAAATAAACGTAAAATCCGTGCTAAAGATGCCGTCAACACCGTGTGGTGGTTTTCCAAGACTGATTTTCCCAAAGCTGACATTAGCAAGGTTTTGGTTCCTTATTCCGAGCGAATGAAGCTTCTACTGCAAAACAGTGAAAAGTATTATTCGCCCAAAAAGAGACCATCTGGACATGATATCAGCGGCCGATTTGCGAAGGATAAAGGAGGGGCCATTCCTTCAAATTTACTGCAAATTCCGAATACCGAAAGCAACTCGCAGTATCTTAGATGCTGCCAAACCGTTGGTATTAATGGGCATCCGGCTAGATTTCCTGCAAAACTCCCAGAATTCTTTATCGAATTTCTTACCGATAGAGAAGATACCGTATTGGATATTTTCGCAGGCTCAAATACTACCGGTGCGGTTGCTGAGGTCTTAGGGCGGAGATGGGTAGCCTTTGAAATTGATCATTCCTATCTTGCTGCCTCAGTTTTTCGTTTTATCGATAAGATTGACGATAATTTTGTAAAATCTATTTACCATAGTCTCGTTAATGGAAGTCCAAAAGGAATAAATGTCAAACCTGAAGCAATGCAGCAATTTCTTTTTGAGGAGACCTTCGAATATAGGATGATTTAATGTGTAATCAAGGTAAAAAAAGTTGGCTGCAGGGAAAAGGGTTCCGGGGTCGAAAACGGGAATAAGTAAGCTTAGTATCTAAGAAGGGTGGTTAAGAAGTGCAAGAGATTCCGGTGGTGGCAGAGATTGCTGTGAAGGACGAG
>JBFLXN010000248.1:0-3048 GCA_040755715.1 Candidatus Edwardsiibacteriota bacterium | reverse complement strand
GAACAGGTTTAACCCTCCTCTAAAATTTCTAACCCCCTAATTTTTAACAGGTTGTCTAATTATTTTTCTTGACTTCTTCACTATCTTTTGCTATAATATAACTTGTTAAAGATAGAAAACTTATCAACAAAAAACAGGAGGTAAGATATGCTATTTGTCCCTAATCCTAAACAACCTATCTATAATTCTCTAAAAAATCTTAAGGATGATAAATCTATCAATGCATGGTTCAACCTTGCTATACTCCATTGCCTTATAAATTATGATTAATTAGATTGACAAATTTAATAATTATTGGTATAATTCAGCAAACAAGAATTTTTGTATCAGGGAGGGGACTATGATAAAAATTGAGTTTACTGAGGAAGAAATTAAAGGATTAAAGTATGAACGTTATCATCATCCACACCCCCGAGTGCAACGAAAAATGGAGGCACTATGGTTAAAGAGCCAAGGGGAATCACATAAAAAAATAGCACAACTTACAGGTATATCTGTTAATGTGGTCACCCAGTATATCAAACAATATAAGACAGGTGGTATAGAAAAATTAAAAGAGCTAAATTTTTATCGTCCTGAAAGTGCTCTTGTTAAATATAAACAAACGATTGAGAACTATTTTCTGGAGCATCCTCCTGCAACAGTTAAAGAAGCAATGAATGTTATAGAAGAGATAACAGGGATCAAACGTACTGAAAAGCCGGTATGGAAATTCTTAAAGAAAATCGGATTACAGTATCGTAAAGTAGGCATGATTCCCTCGAAAGCTAATATTGACGACCAAGAAAACTTTAAAAAAAAAGTTTGGAGCCACGACTAAAAGAAGCCAAAGAAGGAAAAAGGACTGTATTTTTTGTTGATGCGGCTCATTTTGTTTTAGCTCCTTTTTTAGGCTATCTCTGGAGTTTTACACGATTATTCCTTAAGTCTCCCAGTGGGAGACAGCGATTTAATGTTCTGGGAGCTCTTAATGCCATAACTCATGAACTGATCACCATCACCAATGATGCTTACATTAATGCTCAATGTGTTTGTGATCTGTTATGGAAAATCGCTCATTTAAACTTAAAAACACCTATTACCCTTGTGTTAGATAATGTGCGTTATCAAAGATGTGCTATGGTGAAAAGCTTTGCTGCCAATCTTAATATCGAATTACTTTTTTTACCAGCATATTCACCCAATCTCAATCTTATTGAACGACTTTGGAAGTTTGTCAAAAAACAGTGCTTATATTCAAAATATTATTCAGACTTTATAAGTTTTAAAGATGCTATCGTTAATTGTTTAGCTAAAACACACTCAATTTATAAACAAAAACTCGATTCATTATTAACTTTTGAATTCCAAACTTTTGAAAAATCACAGTTTGTCAGCCTTTAAGGTATAAGTTTACCCCCCTTGCTTACCTATATCAAATTAACGGCTAAAGAAAAACCTAAAAAGAACCGATATAGATATTAAGGGAGGGGACTCAATGGAACAAAGCAATCAGAAATTAGAAATAACTCCTCAATATTTAGAATCTCTATCAAAGAGCCAATTAATAGAATTAGTGTTGTTTCTTGTTCAACAGATTCAGGTTCTTGAGGAAAAGATTGCCTTACTCAATAAAAACTCTTCCACCTCTTCAAAACCACCCTCTTCTGACATTGTCAAGCCCCAAAAGGCAGATAAGACAGAACTCCCAAGAAAGATAGGGGGACAGAAAGGACATACAGGAACTACTCATCAACCCTTCAGCGTTCAGGCAGTGGATCAGATAGAAGAGTATGACATCAAGGTATGTTCTGTATGCAATCAAGATGTCCTGCCAGAGAGGGTTGGCAATCCAATTATTCATCAAGTAGTAGAAATACCTGCAAAGCTCATTACTATAACTGAACATCGCAGCTATGGTCACTTATGTCCAAACTGTCATAAGGTCGTCTATGCTCCTTTCCCTGAGCAAGTCATACCACACCAACTGTGTGGTCCAAGGCTTCAGGCACTTATAGGTTATATGAAAGGGAATCTACATGCTTCTTATACTAACTTATCACTTTTTATCAATGACATTCTTGGGCTTGAAATTAGCCGTAGTACTGTTTGTAATATTATTTCCCAGGTTAACAAAGCCTTATTTAAGCCATATGAAGAGGTCAAAGAATATATTTCTAACCAACCACACCTACATATTGATGAGACAGGTTGGAAAGATAATGGTTTAGCCCATTGGGTCTGGGTGTTCTGCACTAACTTAATTAGCTTCTTCTATATCAGTAAATCTCGAGCAAGTAAGGTATTAGAAGAAGTTCTTGGTCAAACATATAAAGGAACCATTATCAGCGACTTCTTTTCTGCTTACATTAAATACGCCACTGAATTCCAGCAGTTTTGCTTAGCCCATTTAATTCGTGATATTAAGTTTCTAACTACCTTGCCTGATAAAACAACCCAACTTTTTGCACAGGGACTACTCCTCTGTTTCAGACATGTCTTTCAAATCTGGCATCGTAAACATGAGATACCTAAAGAAGAATATCAGGAGCAAATAAAGAATATTCAGAATAATCTTCGGCTTCTTCTGGAACAAAATAGCAACCTTTCTCCAAAGGCCATAACTATGTCCAAACGACTATGTAGACATTGGGATTCTATATTCCGTTTCCTCTTTGATTCAACTATATCCCCGACAAACAATATAGCTGAACAAACTATCCGTGCCCTGGTTATTGACCGTAAAATTACCCAAGCCAGCCGCAGCAAAATGGGTAAACAGTGGAATGCCCGAATCTGGACAGCTATCTCAACCTGTCGAAAACAAAATCAACCGATATGGTCTTTTTTGCAACAAGCAATTAATGCTTTCTACTTTAACTTATCCACCCCTTCTTTGTTGCCTAACTCTCTATAACCTGCCTGCCTACCTGAACGGTTACCGCAAGATGTTTGGTGATAATTGCTGGTGCCCCCCTACATATAGTAACCACCGCTTTTTATAGGCTCAAAAAAGGAAGCAAAACAGGCTCTCAAAATACTATATTTTGTGTTTTGTAATTCCTAAAA
>JBFLXN010000247.1:0-3090 GCA_040755715.1 Candidatus Edwardsiibacteriota bacterium | reverse complement strand
ATGAATCTTGCTAGTTCCACATCTTTGTCTCTGCTTTCTTCTGTTCTTCTTTGTGAAACTGAAATTGAAGTGAGTGGAGCGAAGTCTATTGTTGGCTGTCTTGATTGAAGAAAGTCATTATAGACTTTGCTGCTGAAAAGCAAAGATTTTCTTGTTTCATCACCAAGAGTCTTGCCAATCGCTTTCGTGATGTTAGCCATTGTGGAAATGGCCAGCGAGATAGTGAGATTCTTTGACATTTTTTTAGCCTCCTATTTTATAAAGCTTTTGATGTTGTATGTAACACTCAGGTCGTGAGTGAGTATTTGGACTGATGATGCTTTAGCTTGCTTAAAAATTTGCTTCCACTTCTCTATCTGCTTTTGAGATGATTCGTAACTTTCTTTGTCTGAGGACACAAATAATACGAGCACATCCACCTGAGCAAGACTTAAGGTTGATAACTTATTAGCTGTATTATGAGACAGATCTGAGAAAATCACCAAGAGTTTCCTAAAGCGGCTGTCTTCCTTGCTACTAAATATTATTTGAGCACGCTCAAGAGCTCCAATGAGGTCGGTCTTAGCTGTTTTGCTACTGTTTATTGTTGCAGCAAGTTTTGATTTCAATTCTTGTTTGTGTTTGAAGAATTGCATTTTGCTTTCTATACCTGTCTCGTAGTCTGATTGCAGAAATTGAAGTCGCTTATCAGAAAAACTGTTTTGCGTGATAAGAAGGCTGTAGAACTCGTCACCTATTTCTATTGTTTCTATTACCTCGTAGAGTCTTTGCAATGCTTCTTTTCTTTCTTGTTCAAAAGAACCGCTATTGTCAAAGATAACGACAATTAGTCTATTCTTGCTCTCGGGTATGCAACCTTGACCAGAGATGCAAAGGAAAAAGATGAGAATTGCTGTGAGAAAGCCTGTTGGTTTGTTCACTTTTGAGTTTTGGTTAAAAAATCTCTTGAAGAATTTTAGGAGGCTATCAATGATTAAGAAAGGAATTGCAATGATTTCTCTGCTTGAATCAAGAAGTTTTTTCGCAATAATAAGAGCAATCCACAGCAGTGAAAGAGGAAGATAAAGCAAAAGCAAGGCTGACAGCTGACTAAGCTGATAAATTAAGGGTGATAGGCTAAGATAAATGCAAAGACCAGAAGCGATTGTGCCAAGGACAAAAAGAATAGAGGAAAAGGTCGCACTCTTTCTTATTAAGTCAGGATAGTTAAATTCTCCTGAAGCAATTGATTTGACAAGTTCGTGTGAAAGAGTTGTTCTGGAATGGCTAAGTAAGGCTAAAGTAATAATCAGCCCCAAGACTGTTAGAAGCACTGCTATTGCAATGATAGCTCCAATTGACTGGGGAAAAGTTTCCTGGAGATACTGAAGGAAATAGTGTAGCAAAAGAGAGCTAAGAATCGTGATTGAGATAGATGCAGTTAGGAAGAAATAGCGTGAAAAGAAACTGTCTATGGGTCGTATGCCTGTTGTGACTAAAGCACTGACATTGCCTGGCATCACAAGTTGCAGACCAAAAGACAATAAGTAGCTGTCTATTAGAATCCAAGCTAAAGCTCCAGCAAAGAAGAAAAATCTCATTAGAAATCCTGTTGGTGTTAGTAGTGAAGGTTGTGTGATAAATCTTTTCAGTTTATCTTTGGCTTCTTCTGTGAGACTGCCTATGGCTTGAATCACGCTGGCGATAGGAGCTAATAGCGTTTGGGAAAGTGTGCTTGCTCCCTTGAGCGAGACAGCCAATGTTATCAGCACAATGATTGTGATGGTAGTGAGCATTTTGACCTCCTTCTTTAGGGTTTGTTTTTCCACTTAGTAAGGCATTTCGTTGCCGGATTTCTTCCTTTAGTAGCGGTCGCATCCCCCAAAAATCCTGAACGACCGAAAAAGATGTTGCATATCCATAGTATAAAAGGAAGGAAGCGTTTCGGAAACGCTTCCAAACCTCTGTGAAACGACTTCAATTAGCTAATTCATTACAACCAAAAGAGTTATAAATATGGGAGAACTATTTGACTGATGGGAGAAGAAGCAAATGAAGGACTGGAGGAGAGAATAATAGTAGAAGAGAAATGCGCACTTCATTCTTCGACAAAAATACTCAGAGAAAGAGAAAAAGATGTTAGAGATATAGCAAAAGGATTAATAAAATATTTCCATGGAGTGGAAAAGATAAGGGTGGGTTATTGGGGATTTAAAAATGGCAAAATTGCAAAAAAACTTGAGGAAGGGTACATAAAAATAAAACCAGCAAGTCCAGATGATAAAATAAATGCAATTGTAGGAATAGAAAAAGACAAAGACGTCAAAAACCTTTGTATAGGGAAATCATGGATAGGATTTGATTACAAGAATAATCAAATCATAATTGAGTTCGATTACTCTGAGACAAAACCGATATTCCCCGATGACGACTCTTTCTGATCATCAAAGTACACCCATTCATCATCTATATTTATGAATCCTCTTATCTGCTCTTCATAAGTATATGCTTCTACTACCATTGATCTATTCCAATTCGGTGGCAATTTTTCAAGGACGTCACTAATACATGGGCTAGGACCCGATTTGTCTTTGCCCTGTAACGCCGCCCTAACTCGTGCGACTTGTCGCATATTTCTCTGAATGGATTCAGAAATACCATATCTCTCTTTTATCAACCAGGTCATCAATTTGTACTGAAGAGATCTAATCAGAAAATTCTTTAAATCGGATGTGCTTGTAAAACTAAATTTTCTACGACCTATAAATATTTCGTGTAAGAAAGATAATGCCCAATCTTCTATGTCTTTGTGCTCTATATCCTTTAATTTTCTATCTCTTACCTTTCCCATAGTTTCTTTAATAGCAATTCCAAGACATTCCTTGATTAGTGGTTCATTGCGAAGAGACTCAAAAAACTGGTTCCGCTCATAATCAGTGGTTTTTGATTTTCTTATTTCGTTTATTAGCTCGACAATAGTTAAAGGTTATATGCAAAATGAATTTGAGCAGTTTTCAGCGGCTCAAATTTCAATGAGATATTTTAAAAAACTTGAAAAATCTGATAAAGTCGGTATAATATCTAATCATGAAAAAAAATTAATCAAATTGA
>JBFLXN010000246.1:0-3106 GCA_040755715.1 Candidatus Edwardsiibacteriota bacterium | reverse complement strand
CTTTGATGGCTTCTAAAGCTACTTTAGCTTTAAAGGCTGGAGGGTATTGGCTTTTCTTCATAATGGACCTCCTTGCTCAGCCTATATTGTAACATATCTCCCTGTCCGAATTATAGGGTCCATTATATAATCTGAGCATGCTATGATTGAAGTTCAAAATTTAACAAAAACTTTTGGTAAACTCAAAGCGGTAGATGACATCTCTTTTACAGTTCAAGAGGGTGAAATATTTGGGTTTCTGGGACGAAATGGTGCAGGCAAGACCGTAACAATTAAGATGCTCACTACCCAGATGTTACCAACAAGTGGCAAGGTGAGAATAGATGGATACGACCCTATAACCGAGTCGCTGAAGGTTAAGAAGATTGTAGGAGTTATGCCAGAAATTCAAAATCTCTATGTAAGAATGACTGCATCTGAGAATCTCTCACTCTTTGCTAAACTTTATAGAGTTTCACAAAATAGAGTAAGAGAACTTCTAAAAATGTTTCAATTGGAAGAATGGGCAAACAAACTGGTAAAGACTTTTTCCTTGGGGATGAAACAAAGGCTGCTTTTTGCCCGGGCACTTCTTGCCTGTCCTAAGATTCTCTTTCTTGACGAACCGACAAATGCACTTGACCCACAGGCCGCAGATTTCGTAAGAGAAATGATAAAGGAGATAAATAGACAAGGGATAACTATCTTTCTCACTACCCATTATATAGAGGAAGCAGAGATGCTTTCCCATCGGGTGGCAATTATAGAGAAAGGGAAGATTGTTGCCTGTGATACGGTGGAAAGATTAAAGAAAGATACGGTGGGTGAAAATTATATAAAGATTACCTATAAGAATCTGGAGGAAACAAAGATACCGTCTTCAGAAATATCAAGGCTAAGTGAAATTATAAAGGGCAAAGAAGTTTCTGCGTTAGAGATTGAAAAGCCAACTTTGAGGGATGCATTCATATCCCTTACAGGAAAGGATATTAAATGAAGAATATATTGATACTCCTAAAAAAAGATATAAAAGACAGCTTGCGCAACGGTGAGATAATATTTTTTTTGTTTGCGCTGGTGTGTATTTCTATAGGTATCAATTATGGCCCCTCAATATTTAGGCAGAAAGGACAAACAAAAATTGTGGTCTGTGCACCAATACCAAGTGAATTTATTGAACTTTTGAGAACAAAATTTGACAATATAGTATTTGCAAAGAGTGCTGAAGAGGCAAATCTTCTAATAGAGAAGGGGAAAGCATCACTTGCTATTTTCGTTCCTCCTGACTTACTTCAGAGGATAAAGATTGGAGAGAAGCCAGAGATAAAACTATTAGTAGATGTAACTCGTCCTTTGAATATAGTTTCTGATATAACCTTTATTAAGAAAACCTTAGAGCAATTCAAAGATATTCTTCCGGTAAGATTCACTATTAGTACTCTTGGAAATATCAGTAGAAGCCAAATTGTTTTAGATTTATGGCTCTCTATATCAATAATGCTTATTGCCTTCTTTCTTCTCCCTCAAAATATAGTAGATGAAAAATCTCAACAGAACACCTTAAGCGCCCTTCTTCTTACTCCAGTATCTGAATCTCAGTTTCTTTTGAGTAAAGGACTTTGGGCAACATTGCTTTGTCTCGCTAATTCCTTACTAATTTTGGTATTAAGCAATGCTCTTCTCTTGGGTAGAATTGAAGTGTTATTATTGGTAATTATTTTGGGAACAATTTGCGTGTCAGGTATTGGAACCTTTGTTTCCATTATCTCTGAGGCACCAAGCATTACTGTAGTTACTTCCGCTATAATTGGCGTTATCTTAATGATGAGTGGTGTGCTTGCTCCATATAGTGAGATATTGGAAAAGATTTGTTGGGTATTTCCGAGCTATCACTTGTTTATTGGTATAAAGAAATCTCTATTTTATAAATGTAGTTTCTTGGAAGTTTGGACAAATGTTGTTGCTCTTGGCGGATGGGTAGCAATTTCCTTTTGGGCAAATCTAATAGCGATAAGAAGGCAAAAATCCTAATCCAAAGATAATTTTGCACTTTGCATTTTGCATTGTTGTATTCGTTCTCCCATCGGCAATCTCACGATAAATTTACTCCTTTTACCCACCTCACTCTCCACCGAAATCGTGCCGCCGTGCATTTCTACAATTTCCTTAACCATAGATAATCCAATACCTGTTCCGTGAAGCGTATGAACTTTTTGCTCACTGCGGTAAAATCTTTCAAAGATATGCGGGAGTGTTGAACATCAGCCAGCATTGGACAGATGGGGGTAAACAGACATAGAGACTTTAGGGTTGTGCTGGACTCAAAAATGGGGTATAATATTATCCTTACAAGGAGGGAAAAGATGGAAGGCACAACTCAGGTAAGCGGAGAGAAACCGGTAGAAGTTGGGGGCAGTGGAGTGGTCAGCCTGATTCGTAAAGTAAATCGGGTGTACGAGTTAAGGACATTTGCGACATGTATCCATTGTCAACCAAATACTGTAATGGACTCTTAAAGTTCAATGATTGATGAGGTCGTTCTAATGTGGCGCCTACGGTGCCACTTATGCCTAGAAGTTCTTTGACCCCTCTGCTTTGTCTTTTCTTTTAGCGGGGTCAAGGAAAATCCTTCAAGTCCACCACTGAATACACTGAATACACAGAAAAATAAGATCTTCTTTATCTTTGGATTAAAAAACTCTTCAGTGATTTCAGTGTCCTCAGTGGTTTATACTTTCCTAGGCCATCAAGAAAAAAAACTAACCACAGAGGACACGGAGGATAAACAGAATCTCATAGAGAAAAATAAAGAGCTCTAGACAATTTTAGACAATTTTTGTTGACATATCGCTCAAGAAGAGTTATACTTAAACCAGAATCCAGTCAATGGAAAAAGAGAGAGAGAAGAAAAAAGTTAAGGCAAAAATGAGAGAGAGGTAAAAGTGAATAGAGAAGAAGCCTTGACCTTAGTCCAAGCCAAAGTAAAAAATAGAAATTTAGTAAAACATATGTTAGCCGCCGAAGCCTGTATGGGAAGATTAGCCGAACATTTTGGAGAGGACAAAAACTTGTGGGGAATGGCTGGACTATTGCACGACCTTGATTATGATGAAACGGTGAATGATTT
>JBFLXN010000245.1:0-3160 GCA_040755715.1 Candidatus Edwardsiibacteriota bacterium | reverse complement strand
GGTGCAATAACAAACTTATTGATGTCCAAAGGATTAAAAATACCGATCTAAACATAGTCCACTTTTAATTTTCAAAGTGTGCACTTTTAATTCGTAAAGTGTGCACTTTTAAAAAACTACTAACAGAAAAAAATACATACTTGTGGCAAAATTTTTCCTTGAAAACTTTTTCATTTATTTGGTATAATTTAAAGCATAGGAATTTGAATAAAGCCACAGCCTCGCCTAAGGCAGACCCGCCTAAAGCGGAAATTACACAGAAAAAATAGAAATTCGTAGAAATTTTTGGAAACTTGTGGAAATTTATTGTTCTTTACTACAAGTTTCTATTAGTTTCCGTATTTCTGTGTTAATCTGTGGCTAAATATCTTAATTCCGAAACTGAAAAGGAGGTTGAGATGCTTACTCAACAACATAAACCCACACTATTACTAATTTTGCTCTCTTTAATCGTCACTATCTTCTCCGCGCAGACTATTTTCGCAAAAGAAATCGTAGAGAAATTCCAGACAATTCAACCTTTCAAGCCAGGTAGAACGTTTGAGTTGAAAAACAAGGTTGGTGAGGTGAGCATAAATTCCTGGGATAAATCCCAGGTGAAAATTGAAGCATTAAAGACAGCGCAGTCAAAAGAGATTCTCTCTGAAATCAAAATCAAGATAGAATCAAAAGATACCTCCGCTCTCCAAATCATCACGGAATATCCAAAAGAGAGCGAATTGAATAATGCCCAAGTCTCTTATAATATCTGGCTTCCGAACCAGGCAAACTTGGAGATTGAAGAAGGAGTGGGTGATGTCACCGTCAGAAAAATTGAGGGAAAGGTCAGAGTGAAATGCGGCACCGGTGATGTCAGCTTTCAAGAGGTAGAAGGGAGAATGGGGGTAGAACTTGGTGTGGGAGATATTGAAGTGGTCTGGAGTTCTCCAGAAATGATAATTAAGGATAGCGAATTTACTGTGGGAGTAGGAAATTTAAAAATAAAAATCCCAAAGAAGATTTCCGCAACATTCTTGCTTGAAACGGTGATTGGCGAAATAGAGACCACTCTGCCAGTAGAGAAGATTCTCCCGCATAAAACCGAAATCAAATTAGGTTCTGCTGAAGCAAAATTGAGATTTTCTACGGGAGTAGGTGACATAAAGATTAGCGGTGAGATTTCTCCCGGCTCTTTGATTTTTCCGGCTGAAGAAAAAATCAAACAAGGCTGGCTGGGTGTTGTCACTAAAGATTTGAGCCCGGCACTGAAAAGAGCACTGAATGTGGATTATGGAGTCTTGGTCACCGAGGTGGTGGAAGACTCTCCAGCACAGAAAGCCAAAATTGAAGTGGGTGATGTTCTCTTGGAGATTGACGGTATCAGGATAGAAAATAGAGATGACCTCGCTGAAATAGTTGAAAATCGTCCTGGAAAAAATGTAACGATTCTCATTTTGAGAAATGGTTTGAGAGAGTCTTTAACTACAGTTTTAGGAGAGCGAGAGGAAAATCCATATGCCGGACATTATAAACTGCCGAATCTAAGAGTGCCCGAAGAATTCAAAAGGAACCTTAAAGAATGGCATGAGGGCTGGGAGGAAGTTTTTGAAAAGATTCGTCAGCAGATGGAGGACCTGCGCCAGGAACTGGAAAGAAAACTCAAGGAAAGAGAAAAAATTTGAGCGTGTTGATGTCGAGAGAAACTCAGGCTACCCTAAAAAATTTATTAGACGACACAGAAAAACAATATCTTAGGTATGGCCGCTGAATTGGAACGGCAAGGAAAGTGGTCTGAGGCACTAAAAATTGTTGAAGAAGCAATCGCCCTACGGGAAAATTTGGGGGAAAGGCGGTTTATAATCAATGATTACTTGCGTTTGGGTAGAATTTTGAGCAGATTCGGTAGATACGACGGAAGCATTTAGGCGTTTCAAAAATTTATTAACACTCTCCGTGAATTAAAAGTAAAAGAGCAAATAAGTGAAGGTTTTATTGGTCTAGCCGGGGTTTATTATTACATCGGTGAATTTGAAAAAATGGCGGACTGCTTAAATGAAGCAACTAATTATGCAGAAGAACTTGAAGACCGCTGTCTTATCAAGTATTACGCAGGCTTGCTCTTTCTCACTCGCGGAGAGAATAATCAGGCAAGGCTCATAATTGATGAACTGCAAGAAAACTACACGAGCCTATCAACAGAGCTGAAAAATGTTTTCCATCTGCTCAAAGCAAAATACTCTATAGCAGTTAATAGTTCGTCTCAAACGATAAAACAAGACTTTGAAAATGCAATAGAATATGCCCGGAAACTTTTTGAGTTAGACCGGTTTCCACTGGCACAAACACTCTATGATTATGGTGCATGGCTGAAAGATAATAATTTGCCCTATGAAGAATTCCTACAGGAGGCATCCGAAATCTTTCAATTGCTCAGGGCTGATAAAATACAAAAATTATCTCTCGCTGATGAAGAGCCCCAATTAAGACCGCTACAAAATAAGATTGAGTATCCCACCAACTAAAAGAGCTGAGAGAAGTAGGACTCCTATCAGTTTCAACGCATTCCATATTCCTAATTCCCTGGCCATAACAAAAAAGGTAGAAATACACGGAAGATAGAGAACCAAAAAGATACAGGCGATGACCAGTTGTTTTGGAGATAGATTGAAGGGCTCTAACAGAGCGATAGAAACATCCTTTCTGAGAAATCCAGTCATTACCACAAAAACAGTTTCAGGCGGAAGACCAAGGATAAATAAAAGGGGTCTGCCTAAACTCTCACTGACAAAGCTAATCACCCCTAATAAATCCAAAACACCAATAAGAAAGATACCCAAAATAATTAGAGGCACAGCTTCCATTATAAAGGAACTCAACCGAATCCAGACCTTCTTGAAAAGAATTGAAACTTTTGGAATACGGTAGGGTGGAATTTCAATGAACAACTCCGGCGTTTCGCCTTTGAGAAGTTTATTTAAGAGAAGGCTTGTGGTCACTGCGACAATGAGGAGTAGACCGAAAATTAACCCAAGATACCTTCCTTCATAAGGAGTAACTAGTGCTTTGTGACACTAATTTTTGATATTGTAATAGAACCTGTTAAGTTTCTTACGAGCAATGTTCTTTGTAAACTGCCAGGAAACGGTTGCTTTCTGACGATTACGTTGTCTGACCCAAGCAA
>JBFLXN010000244.1:0-3186 GCA_040755715.1 Candidatus Edwardsiibacteriota bacterium | reverse complement strand
ATCTTGCTGGCTTGTGAACTTGTTATTCCGTTCTGTAATGCTCTACTGACATAGCCCCTGTATTTCTCATCAACTCTCTTGTCTGTCAACATTCTCTCAATATAGTTTCGCTGACTCTCGGTCATTGACTTTTTCACATTTATGTTTTCCATTTTGAATTTAACCACCTCCTTTCAACGAACTGACCTCAAGACAAGGCTGACTTGACAGTCAGCCCTTCAGTTCCAATTTAATTCTATGCATTACCAATTTAATCACATACACACAAAGTTTGCAGTTGTCTTTCATACCAAACAAGAATCTAAAAAACTGCAATCTGGGGCAACTGCCTAAAACTAAGTCAAAGACCGAAAAAATTAAAATGCCTTTAGGTCAAATTGATAAGAGGGGCTTGGCTTGGGTGGGCAGTGAATTAGCAATTTCAGTCTGTTGTAACTGCAACAGACCTTTTTATTTTTTTCGTCCGAAGGGTTAGTTTTCTGATAGGCATAGTTCTTTCACCCCTTAATAAAAAGTTGCTTTTTGGGCATGAGATTTGATATAATTTCAGTAAACAGAGGGATGCTGCTGAGGAAAACAGTTCCTTCAACATAAATACAAAAGGAAAATCAGCCATGCAGGAAGTAGAATACGAGGTCTATCAGAAGCTACATTCAGTTGCAAGTTTCCTTGAGCAGGGAGAGCATGACAAAGCACTAACAACATGTAAAGAATTGGTAGCGTGGCAGCAAGAAAAGCATCCCACACATTCCCCAAATTCTCCGCTCCATTATTGTTTCTATTTCCTAGGAATCTCGTATGTTTTCTCTTTACTAACCGCAATGTCACGCGAATATTTTCGAGCCGCAAGGAAGGCACTTAAAAGAACTCTAGAGTTGACTCCCTATGATTATATCGACAGCCACAGCTACCTCTTTTTCAAACTCTTTGGTTCAAACCGAAATTTTCAGGAAGTTACTGCTTACGATTTAGGTCATATGAAAGGTGCGAAAATATATCTCGAGAAACTTCAATCGTTAAGAAGTCTAAAGGCACGGGCAAGAGATTCTGCTCCTTCCGACGGTGGGGTCATCAAAAGCATAGAAGATATAAAGAAAGACATGCTATCTCACCTATATTGTGCGCTGTCCTATATGTTTTCTGAAAAAAAACCTACTAAAGAGTATATTAGGGAAGCTCAGAAGTCTATTGAATATAATCCTTATAATTATGATTCCTACAAGCAGCTTGCTTCCTTGTTTTTGTTAAAACATGATGTTAAAATGGCAATAAAAATTATACAGAGATGGGCAGATATTGACAAACAAAACGTCCTGCCTTACATGTATCTCAGTTTTTTTCTTTTCTCAGAGAAGAGATTTATAGAATCTGCTAAGAGTTTTCTGCATTTGACAACACTATATCGTAAGCGGCTAACCTGGCTAACCCTGTTTAGAGACGAAACTCTATCTGAGAGAATCAAGTTATATTATGTAGATTATCTTAAAGGGATAAACAAGACAGTGAAGTTCATGCTCTATTTGAGTTTGGGAATGTCTAGATGGCATGAAGGATTTCTAGAGAAAGCGGAGAGACACTTCTCAAGATGCATGGAGATAATAGAGTCACTAACATATACAGAACACCCTATCATACCTCAGTTCCATAGGTTATACGGCATTTTGTTGGTAGACAAACAAATACAGGCTCTCGGAAGTGCCAAAACCATACGTTCCCTATTTCAGCAAATAACGAAACTCACTGACAAAGTGTATGATATTGTCTCTCAGATTCGCGGAAGTTTTGAAGAAAAGTATCTAGTTTCTACATATTATATTGCCACTTCTAAGTTCGTATATCTTTCAATCTTGCAAGTTTTATTGGCTCACAGGGTATTTTCTTGTCCATCTAATGAAACCAAAGATGTGCTTATTTCACTTCCCGGGCTGTTTTCACGAGCTCATCGGCTGCTTTGGGCACCACTTACACGAAAGGAAATCAACGAATCTACGCGGGTATTGAGTGAATGTGAAGAAACGAAGGAACTGTTTCTAGAAATGTGTACCGTGCTCTCAAGGGTTTTTAGGAAGTCAAAAAACTGGGCGGGTGTCAAAGCAGCAAATACTTTGGCGGACTTTGTAATCAGGATTTACAGATTCAAGAACCTTGCCAGAGCCTCGAACGAAGTTCAACAATCTCTCATAAGAACTCTTTCCCTTTCTCTTAAGTACGCAGACGGAAAATCCACCATTTCTTCTCTGTCCGACCAGGAGTTAAAAAGGATTGTAAGTGAGGCCTTGAATGAGTATTACGACAAGGCAAGGGAGAAAAAACTCGAAGCAGAACCTGAAAAAAGAGTGATAAAAATTGACTTTTCAAAAGAAAAGAAAATCAGCATTGATAGTAAAGAAATTTCAATGGTAGGCAAGAGAAAAATGAAACAGGAGTTTCTCTTGCTCGAAGAGTTGGTGAACAGAGGCGAAATACACTGGACAGCCGGTTTTGTATTCTCCAAAAATTGGCAACAGAAGGTTCCAGTGCTAGGACCATCAAGGCAATTTGATATTATTATTTCAGATTTAAATCGAGCCTTAGGACATCCTTGTGTTATATCCTTTTTTAAGCAGAGAAACATTAAAGTTTGGAAATTTCACGAATCAATCAAAATAGAAAGTAGCATAGAAAAGGCGAAGCAGATTTGTGAAGAAGCAACTAAAATAGAAGAAATAAATTCTGCAATAGAAAAAGTGCAAGAAGCTCTTCCATTCTATCCGGAATCAATAGAGACTAATAGTCTACTAATAGATCTTCTTCAAAAATGGCAAGGAGAAATTGAAGGCAGCTTAAAGAAAAACATACTTTCTGCTGTAGAGTGTCTTCGTAGGAGAGAGGATAATTTAAGTGCTGCTATTCAAATAATTCAAACAGAAGCTGACAAAAACAGTTGGAAAGGCGATTGGGAAGAGCCATGGGGTTATGTCAAAGAAATGGTTAATGAATGCAGAAAAGTTCAGGAATGCAAAATTATTGCTGAGCGTCTCATAGATAATGTAAGACTGACTGATGATGAAGCCAAATGTTTAACGGTTGAATGCAAAATAAAAGTGAGCAGCTAATTTTTAAGTAATTCTTGAATTTTTTCTTTTGATTTTGAGTTGATTTCAAATAATAAATTTTTAATAATTTCAGATTTTTGTTCTTTCTCAA
>JBFLXN010000243.1:0-3236 GCA_040755715.1 Candidatus Edwardsiibacteriota bacterium | reverse complement strand
ATATAAATACAATAGACCTACTTCCAGAAACAGTTGCCAAAGAAATAAAACAAAAAAGAGAGAAGGAACTCGTTAGAAAAATAAGTTCAACTTCAGGCGTTGTTTGTGCTGGTATGTTGTCTTTTTTGTTGGTAACTTTTGTCTTCTGCAAACTATGTCTGAATATCTCCGAGACGAGACTAAAGAAAATAAAGCCAAAACTACAAGAAGCACTTCTCTTGCGGAGTGAAAATGAAAGACTCGCTGAGAGACAGGCCATCTTCCAAAGAATAGCTGACGACAGAAAAGATTGGTCAAAAGTTCTTTACGAGGTTTCAAGACTTATCCCAAGAAATGTTTGGCTTATCAGTATAGAGACTGAAGCTAGGCTTTCTTCTGAAAGAGAAGAACTGACAAAGAGTTCAAAACTCAGACTTAAGGGTATTGCCAACTCTCAAAATGACCTAACAGAAGTTTTAGTTGCATTTGAAGGCTCTTCCTTCTTTTTAAATGTGCAACTCCTCTATGCCGAAAAAATTAAGACAAATCCAGGTAGTTATTATATACCGATAGGTTCTCTCAGGTTTGAAATCATCGCTGACTTAAAAGACTAAACATCTCTTGTTCAAAAAAACACAGAAAGGGCGATGATAGGCTGATACGGTAATATGTGTAAAATTTTTTTCGTATCACCCTATAAACGCCTATAAAACATATCAGCATACCAACGCATTTGAGCTCGGGTAACCAATTGGTTCGTAGACTTTTTGGGAAAACCAAATATGAAACTCATAATTCCAGACATCAAATCAACAAAAGGCTATCTTAAAGAAAAAAAAGAGACGATTCTTTGGCTGGGCGGAATCTCGCTTACTGCAGTGGTTGTCTTTTTTCTTCTTTATCTACCGCTCATCGGCGTAATATCAAGGACTGTTCAGCGATGGCATACCACCGTTCAGAAGATAGACGAATCTAAAAGAATGATAGCCCAGATTAACTACCTTACCAAGCAAAATAGTTTGCTAAAAGAACAACTTTTAAAGTTTAACAGAAGTCTTACAGGTGAAGAGGAGCTATCTAATCTATTAAAAACCTTGATTGAATCAGCAAAGAAAAGCGATGTTGACTTTATTTCTATAAGACCTTTGAAAGAGCGAGATAAAGAAAGACACAAAGAACTTCCATTCAGACTTGAACTCACTTCTAAGTATCACAACTTAGGCAAATACATAAATCTCCTGCATAAATCAGGTTCTCTAATAAAGATTGAAGAAATTTCTCTCTCTTCAGAAAAGACAACCCCGCCGGAAGTTGAGGTCAAGATTGGCGGCGTGGCGTTTTTTATCAAATAGTTTTTGTTGAAAGACTAATAGAAACTGTATAAAAAATTTGAAAAAAAGTCTTGACAGAATATCTTCAGAGTTGTATAATAATTAGCGGTGAAAATTAAAAAGTTATCAAAGGGACCAGTTTATGGTTGCAAGTTTAATAGTCCGATAATTTATAGATGGAAAGGAGTCACAAAAGGGATTCTAGCGTCATTTCAATACTTGCGTTATGATAATCGGGAAATATTTTCTGATCTGGTGAGACTTCATGTGAGAACTATATTTCATGACAACAGTTGGTTTTCCATCGGTCCTTTTTTATGTTTTAAAAATGGTAAAGTTAGAGTTGCTAATATTTCTCTAACGGGTGGCATAAACTTCTAAAATCCACACTATTTATTAACAGAAAGAGGAAGGTTATATGAGAATAATTATGATGATATTGCTATCTCTAATTTTAAGGAATAGCTGTTTTTCCCAAACAAACGATGTCATCTGGTTGAAGCCAACTCTTTTTGGTTGGAAATATGTAAAAGGGGACGAAGTAAAGAACTCGGGTTTCCTCGGAAAAAATCTCAAAAAAGAAGTAAGCCAATTCAATGCGCCAAGAATTGAAATGGACCGATATGGCAAACTTTCAGCTTGGTCTGAAGGTCTATCAATTCTTTGGACTTGTATGGCTGGTCTTGCTGTTTATGAAGGAGTCAAAGAACGAGAAAGAGAAACACTCTACCTTTCATTGAGCAGTAGTGCTATTGGACTTATAATTGTTATACTTCAAACAAAAAGTAGACAATGCCTTCACAAAGCAGTTGGCCTATATAACCAAGAAATGCTAAAATCGCTCGCAGATTCATTACAAAAAGAAAAGTAGGGAGCAGAATTTACATCTTCAGTTGTGAATTTGAAGTTTACTGCACGGTATAAAAAAACAAGGCGGGGAGATAAATCTTTCATTTTGGTAGTTTAAGGAGAAATAAGGGACGGTGGTGCAGAAAACAAAAACACACCGTTCCCTATTTACCCTTAACCTAAGGTTTAAACGCCTTTTTGTTCTTTGAAAACTATATAGGGATTTATCGGGCCGACGGAGAGTGGGTAGTTTTCAGTGTGGAGGATATAACTAACGGTGTCTGGCGTGATATGAATGGCGACCTCAACAGAGATGGGAAGTTTGTGGTCGGTGAAGACTTGAGGCCTGGGGTATGGAACGAACTGTGGATAGACACTTATAAGAATTCCCAGGGCTGGACTACAGGCACGGTATATTCGCTCATGATGCATGTAAACAGAGGTTCCACTATCTACTGGGACCATTTCTACACCACCCCTAACTCAGGCTACGACATTGCCTACTATCACAACGACGCCGAGAGGAGCAATAACTTTTTAGCAAAGCATCGGGGCGAGGGAGTCCGGCGAGTAGTCGGGCGACCAACTGGGCTCGCCGAGAGCGATGACAGACGTTTCGGGCAATGTTGTCTGGCGGTCCCGAAAGGAGCCACTTATGAAAGTGGAGCATCGGGATGTAAGAATCTCTAAGTTCGCTATCGCTCATAAGAGATTCTAACACAGGACTATTATGCCTTTGGCGCGGATTACAACGCTTCCGCCAGCGGCAATGTCTACAAATTCAACGCCAAGCCGCTGGAGGCGGTTGGGCTTTATTACTACGGCGCCCGCTATTATGACCAGGTGATAGGTCGCTTTATCTCCTGCGACCCGGTGATGGGAAGGTTGGACAACATACAGATTCAATGATTTTGTATTCCGAGCTACCACTTCAGGTGGCTTTTTTTCTTCTTGACTTTTTCTTCATTTCTATGCTATCTTAAAATTGTAGATTTTCCATTGCAGTTTGTTGCTTCATCGTATTTGCTAAACATAACTTTTGTTTTTCAGCCTAAGTCTGTCGTTTCTAATATGGCG
>JBFLXN010000242.1:0-3252 GCA_040755715.1 Candidatus Edwardsiibacteriota bacterium | reverse complement strand
TTCGATTTGCCTTATCATAAGAGCTTTTGAATAAAAGAGGAAGCCCAAATCCTTTACATATTTCTTTCAGTCTTTCTGTAGTAGAGAATACAATATCCTCACTTTCAATAACACATGGGCCCGCAATGATTAAAAGGGGAGCGTTATCGCCAATGCTGATATTATTTACTTTTATCTGCATTAAAATTGCCTCTCACATAGCATCCTGTATCCTCTGAATTCTACGACTTATTATACCACCAAAGATTTATCCTTTGTATCCGAGAACAATAGAACAACAGTCCCCGGTTAAGGCATATGCCAGAGATAATCCAGCCCTTAGGCATGCGCTTTTTACAAAAAGTTCTTGACAGTAGCTACCATATTATGGTAGCTTTTTCACAAATGGGCCAGCGTTTTAAAACCGTATATTTTCAGGATTATCCTGCATCTTCTTCAAAAAAGAAAAATTTGAAATTGGCTTTCAGTGAACGAGATTCGGATATTTATCATGCTATTTCATCACTTTCAAGTCAAGAGATAAGAGAGTTAATCGCTCATAATAATTATACGGACTTAAAATCTGCGGCTGAAAAAGAATACCTTCCAATAAATACTTATTGTTTACGTATTTTTAGGGAAAAAATTCCCTTGATGGTAAGCGAATCACAACAACCTTATCTCCCAGGCATTACTACTATTAATCCTATTCACGCAACTTTTAAGGGAGGACATGCTGAACCATTACACCTTTGGTATCCGTTTTTAGAGGGCTATTCTCCAGAGTTTGTAGAAAGTATTTTAAACAATTTTGCTCCTAATGCAGACCGCATCTTAGACCCATTTGCTGGTACAGGGACAACACCCTTGACTGTGGCTCGGCTTGAGAAGACAGCTTTTTATTGCGAAATTAATCCACTCTTGCAACACTTAGTTGATGTCAAAATCAAGGCCTTGACTCTGAAGGCAGATAAGCGGCTAAAACTTATTGAGACACTCAAGAGTATCTCTAAAAAACTTTCTTCGACTATGGAAGACATGACACCTGATGCAGAGTTACATTTCACTTATGGTAAGATTTTTAATGAAAGCAAATTCTTTGATGATTCAACGTACGAAAAGGCTTTAAAGAGTCGTGCTTTAGTTGATTATATAGCATGCAGTGACCCATTAACTGCTGATTTTATTAGCGTCGCTATTGTATCAAGTCTCGTTCCAGCATCTCTGGTAAAGCGTGCTGGAGACTTACGCTACAAGACACCTGAAGAATTAAAAAAAGAAAAAGTTGTTTTTGAAGAAAATATTATAAAGCAGTTAAATAGAATGATTTTTGACATAGAGCGGGTGGAGCATATTCCTGTGCGTCCTGTTTTAGTGTGTGAAGATGCAAAGAATTTATATTTAATACCGTCTCTTGAAATAGACACGATAATTACCAGTCCATCTTATTTGAATGGCACAAATTATTTCAGGAATACTAAGATTGAACTCTGGTTTCTGCGATGTCTTAATTCTTCTAAAGACTTGGCTTCTTTTCGTGAAAAATCAGTGACAGCAGGGATAAACGACGTATCTCAAAGAAAAAAAGGGAAAAGTAACCATCCCGAAGTCGCAAAAGTAGTTGCCCAATTAAAGGAAAATGCCTATGACCCACGCATACCTAAAATGGTAGAAGATTATTTTTATGATATGGACAGAGTTTTTGAATCATTTAGATATCATCTCAAAAAAGATTCTATTATCGCCATTGATATAGGTGATTCTATTTATGGGGGAGTTCATGTCCCTACAGACAGAATTTTAACTGAGCTTCTAAGAGATAGAGGATTTAATTTAAAAAGTGAAGTTTTACTTCGTAAAAGGCTTTCCAGAAATGGTTCTCAACTTTGTCAGGTATTACTAATTTTCACAAATACTCTCTCCCATAAAGTAACTAAGGAGAAAAACAACTACTATTGGGAAAAACAATGGAGAGACTTTAAGAAAGGAATCCCTCATCAAAAACAACCATTTTCAAAGCGCAATTGGGGGCATCCTCTGCATTCATTATGTTCCTATCAGGGTAAAATGAAACCATCTTTAGCACATTTTTTAGTTAAGACATTTGTGCCAGAAAATGGAATAGTTTTAGACCCATTTGCAGGTGTTGGAACCATTCCATTTGAATCTGCCTTGAATGGACACAAGGCATACGGTTTTGAAATAAGTCCGGCAGCGAGGATTATTGCGTCCGCAAAAGTTGGGAGATCAGATGAAAAAGAATGCCAATATCTGTTAGATAAGCTCGATGATTATATACAAACACATGATGTGTTTGAAGATGAATTTGATAATGCAGCAGCAGTTGCATTTAATAAAAGTATTCTTGATTATTATGAGAAAAACACTCTCAAAGAAATTCTTCTTGCAAGAAGGTTTTTTATGGAAAACCCTCCTATCTCAGCTTCTGAATGCTTGGTGACAGCCAGTTTGCTCCATATCTTGCATGGTAATCGGCCTTATGCTTTAAGTAGAAGGTCACATAGCATTACTCCTTTCTCTCCGAGTGGACCTTTTGAATATAAGCCTTTGATGCAACGATTACGTGAAAAGGTTCAAAGGAGCCTGGATGTGGAATATCCTGATAGTTTTGTTCAAGGGAAAGTTTATCACCAGGATGCAACTAAATGGTGGCCACAGGAATTAGAAAATCTTGATGCGATAATTACATCACCGCCATTTTTTGATAGCACCCGTTTTCATCTTGCAAACTGGCTGAGACTATGGTTCTGTGGCTGGAATGTTAAGGATTTTCGATCTAAACCGCTAATGTTTGTAGACGAACGCCAAAAGACAGATCTCTCTGTATACGAATCAATTTTTAGACAGGCGAGAGAGCGTTTAAAAAAGAACGGAGTAGTAGTCTTTCATCTTGGTAAAAGCAAAAAATGTAATATGTCAGATGAATTATCAAAAATTGCTTCAAAATGGTTCAAGGTAGTTGATATATTTTCTGAAAGCGTTAAACACTGCGAATCCCATGGTATTAAAGATAAAGGCACCGTTGAAGAACATCAGTATCTAATCCTTTCCTGGTGATTTTTGTTGTATCCTTAATTGTTCATCAGCTTTGCGTCTCCACTTATTGGAAATGGTGTGAGAATATTTAAAGAAATCTAATCCTGTAATGGTTAAAAGCCTATTTCTTATCTTAATAATCTCATCCATATATGCGCCATATTGATACAATAGATCATCTACAATGGAACTATCCTGCAGTTTCTCGATTGCTTC
>JBFLXN010000241.1:0-3291 GCA_040755715.1 Candidatus Edwardsiibacteriota bacterium | reverse complement strand
GGAATTTATCGTTCTCGCAAAGGAAAAAGAAAATAAGAATAGAAAATGTCAAAGAGCAAAAACTTTGGCTTCCCTTATCAGGAACCAGTTATATTGAAGTCTTGATTTTTCACCAGTAACTATTATAATAAAAATTAACCGGAGGTAAAACGATGCATGATTTAGCAGATAGAATAGCAATCAATCCGAACATTTGTAGCGGAAAACCTTGGGGCAAAGGAACTCGCATTCCAGAGGATACAGCTATTCGCACCATCGCTTCACTTGGTAGCATTAAACTGAAGGGAGGACACGGTGTCTAATCAACAAAGTATCGAAGAAAAAGTGAAGGAATTGCCACCTGAGCGCCAGCGAGAAGTGGAAGACTTTGTGCAATTTCTTACAGCAAAGTACGCAGCCAAGAGCGGTAGAAAATTACGTCAGGACTGGGCAGGTGCTTTGAAGGACTACTGTGGTCAATATACTTCGCTTGAACTTCAAAAAAGAGCCCTAGAGTGGCGAGGCGACTGAGATATGTATCTGGTGGATTCAAATGTATGGATTGAACGCCTGTTGGAGCAAGAGCACTCCGAAGATGTTCGCCTCTTTCTTGATGCAACACCATCAGAGCAGCTCTGCATTACGGATTTTTCCTTTCATTCTATTGGATTAATCTTATGGAAGCTAAACCAAATGAGAGCTCTTTCAGATTTCGTCAAGGACGCTTTTATTGATGGAGCTGTGCTCTTTATTCACTTGGAGCCTGAGGATACTCAACGCATAATTCAGGTGATGCAGGAATTCCAAATTGACTTTGACGACGCCTATCAGTATGTAGCCGCTGAAAAATACAGCCTCACCATTGTGAGTTTTGACAGCGACTTTGACCGAACTGAGCGGAGAAGAAAAAGTCCAATAGAAGTTGTCAAAGGATAAAAGTACCTTAAATCCTCTCCTTGTGTGATAGAAGGGTATAGAAAATTTGGGGCAGAAATTTATCGCACTGATGAGAGTGGAGCGATTACGATTGAGACAGATGGGGAAAAAATGTGGGTGAAAAAAAATGACACGAGGTCTCGCCACAAGATAACCCTCACTTTGTTCCTGACCGTATTTTTTCTACTCCTAATAATTTAGAGAGGAACTTCCCTACCGCCTTTAGCACTGACTACCATAAAATAGGCGAAAAGTAAAACTATCCCAATCACCACAAATATCGATGACAACTTCGGAAAGACCGAACCTATCGCCAGAGGAAATAAACCACATAGCACTCCCATCGGAATCACTGCATAACTCATAGCAAATTTCAGACCAACCAAGCGAGAGAGATAGATGATAATCACTATCAAGACCAGAACAAATGAAAGAATAAATGAAACAAAGGGAGTTAATACTTCTGACACCAAATTCGGCAATGGAAAGAAAATCAGAAATCCCAGACTTAAGAAGAAATAGCCCAGCCCTCCGATTTTCACCTCTCTACTTCTGGCTCCTAACCAGATAGAAATCAAGAAGAACGGTAGAAGCAAAACTACCCAGCCACTGGCTAACTGAGATAATTTTGCAGGTAAAACTCTCTTTGGAACAAGGTCAACACCAATATTGGAAGAAGTGATTAATTTACTCTTGTTCCAAACGACTTCCCAAGTGTTCCCTTTCTTCTCCTTACTCGTGGGCACTAGACAATCAGCCGGCAATCTAATATCTTCGGCGCCCTTGACCGTTAGTTTAAATGCCAGTCTTCTCAACCTGCGTCCGTGTTCTAAGCCGTAATGAAAACTGTTCATCCCTCTCACCTGATACCTCACCTTTATCTTCTTCTCCTCCCCTGCCTTGAAATTATCCCAGAAGGTAATACCTTCCATATTATATTCCACATTCTCTGGTTCAGAGTTTCCCACCAGAAGTTCTACTTCTGAAAGGGTGCCTAAATTGGGAGGGAACGGAAAGTAAAAGGAAACTTCTCCCCCTACTCTCATCCGATTTTTAACCGCATAGTCAGCCGTAAAATCAGCATTGTAAGCTCTATCTGGATTTTTTAGTTCTGTCGGATTATCTCCAGTCAAAACTACGGTAACATCGGTCTCTTCTACTCCAGCAGTCACAGTGGGTCGAGCCGGAAACATCTTATCTCCTTCTCCGGAGAGATTGGATGTCGGCACAGCGGACTTATTAATTGCTGGTGCCTCTTGAAATAGAATCTTTGAATTCCGCGCCATTGATTGTTCCACTTCCCCTGATGAAATCGGGACTCGCCTGATTTGCCTTTTCATTTCGGTTCTGGTCGCGATTTTGGGTATCAGTCCTAGGAATATACCTACCAATAGGATAATTCCTATGGCCGTGAGTATTGTGTTACTGGTCTGTCGAGTAGAACTCATAGCCACCTCCAACTAATTATGAGTCCACTATAAATCCTCTCACAGAACCGTGCTTGCAGATTTCCCGCACACGGCTCTTCAGAAAAACCTCCTTGCTCCCTGTCCAAGCAAGTCATTGGATTAGGTTTTGTTGACAACCGTTCTCCAGCTCTGAGTCTGGCAGTTGTGTCCCCTTCCAGCGGTCTTTCTGTAAGCCCCTTCACTCCATTTCCATTACGAGACTTCATCGCTACTATGGGCTTATCCGACTGCCATAATGTCTTTTGGGTTATCTTACCTTCTTCAGGTTTGTATAACCCATATTCGCCACACTTCTTGGCGAAAACATTATGGCTCTCCCAAGTTCCTACACTATCCCTTTGATACCTCGCTACGGTCTCAGACCCCGTCGGGGTCTCATAACCTCGCTTATCGGCTATAAGACTACTGCCTACGGCTAAATGAACAGCATCGGCCACCGACACGATGGTGATTTCGGGGCTCAATCCCTTCCCTTGCGGTGTGGCTCGGTATCCCATCCCTCTGGCTTCACGATGACAGATTACTCCATCAGGTGCAGAGTTCAGTTCTGGGATGATTGCTAATCTTTTCCCAGATTGGATTTGCACCAATTGGATAGTATAAGTTTCACTTGGCGCACTCATTTTTATCCCTCCTTTAAAAGGTTTGTACTGTTCATTTTTGAGCCACGGATTAAGCACGGATGATGGCTGTGTAATATGAGATGTGTTATGTGTAATGCGATTGAAGGGTAAATTTCACATTTAACATTCCCCATAATACAAAATTTATTTTAGTGGTTACTGGTTATATGCAAAATGAATTTGAGCAGTTTTCAGCGGCTCAAATTTCAATGAGATATTTTAAAAAACTTGAAAAATCTGATAAAGTCGGTATAATATCTAATCATGAAAAAAAATTAATCAAA
>JBFLXN010000240.1:0-3300 GCA_040755715.1 Candidatus Edwardsiibacteriota bacterium | reverse complement strand
CTTGGGCTGTGAGTTTTCTCTTTGTCATCGAGACCTCCTTCTAGCTTTAATTATCCTACAATTTTACAGCCCAAATCTACACATTTTTAAAAGACCGTTTTCCTTCATAAGGTCTGAAACATTATAACTCACCATAGACATGAACACGGAACGTGTAGGGGGGATTAGGTTTGACGACTTCGCCTAACAGCGGACATGCGGTTCGGGCTAACGCCCTCACCCAAATTCCTTCGCTACGCTCGTGAACTTCGCAAACACCGAAAACGTTAGGCGAAATTCGGCAGGGACATCTTTATAAAGTTGACATAAGATGTAGAAATAGGTGAACTTATGGACTTCAGAGGTGATACTAAAAGGCAAGCAATTTTAAGAAATAAAATGATTAAAAAAGGAAATGAAATAAAGGGAGATAGATATATTTCAAAAATATTCTCTATTCTTAAGCCAAGGATGAGGATGCTCGATATTGGTTGTGGAACCGCTCACATTATTCGGAAATTGGCTACCTGTGATAAAAGTGCTATTTTTGTTGGGCTTGATATTTCGCCAGCAATGATTAAAATTGCGGGCAAAAATACAATGAATTTACACAATGTTATATTAGTTGAGGGAGATGGATTAAAACCTCCTTTTCCAGATTGTAGTTTTGATATTGTAATAACAAGATTGGCTGAATTTTCACCAGAAGAAGTCTATCGAATTTTGAAAGAAGGAGGACATTTCCTTGAATACGGAATAGGTCCTGAAGCAGATAAAGAAATTGTTGAGTTTTTCCCCGATAGGATTGAGAAGGAGAATTTTTTCATTCCTAAATCTTTGAACTCTTGGAAGGATGAAGTGTCTCAGAGAATAACAGATGCGGGGTTTATTGTTGAGAATGTGCAAGAGTACATAGTGAATGATTATTATGAAAATGAGGAAGGAGTGATGGATCTTATTGAGATGGTGCCACTTGTCAGAGATTTTAATAGAGAACAAGATAAGAAAAGGGTTGGTGAACTTGCAGAAAAATATAAGGAGAAAAGAGGCATCAAAATTACCTGGCATTATTACATTCTAAAGGCAAGACGAAGATGAAAAAAGATTATATGCTGACCCGCCGAACTCTCACTCGCTTCGCTCGTTCGGGGCTGATGCCCTCGCCTATCAGGCGGGTATCTGGCTCTGCCTGTAAATGCTTCCAATCGCCCAAATCCCTATGCTCACGC
The DNA here is from genome assembly GCA_040755715.1 of Candidatus Edwardsiibacteriota bacterium. GTDB lineage: Bacteria > Edwardsbacteria > AC1 > JBFLXN01 > JBFLXN01 > JBFLXN01. Next base: position 2,092 of record JBFLXN010000240.1, on the reverse strand, counting down.
TTAAATACGGTGAAAACTATGTTGCTCAATGTCAGGACTTCAGATACCCGCCAACCGTTAGGCGACATTTTGCTTGGCGACTTTTTGAGAAAAGAATAAGGAGGATTTTGATGGAAGATTATGTTAAACTGAGGGATATTGGCTCAGTCATTGCAGATGATGTTTCTCCATCCTTTGATGTTTTTAGATTTAAGGCATTGGCTAAAGAATATGTGTACCACGGAACTCTTGTAGGTGCTGTCATTGATAACAATAGGTTTTTATGGTTCTGCAAAATGCCACTTTTTTGTCATCTCAGCCTCAAATTGTCATTCCCGCGAAACCCCTGATTCCTGAGCCTGTAAGGAACAGGCTTAATCAGGGGGAATCCATCTTTTGTGCCTCTGGATTCCTACTGGAGTTTACCCTCGTGAAAACGGGGGCAAGAATGACACAAAGAACGTCTGAATGACAAATAAAGCAAAAATTCTCATTTTGCAGAAGTCTTAAAAATTAAAAGAATGGAGAGAAAGAAATGATATCCATGGAGAGATTTAATAAGGAGATCCAAGATATTGTAGAACAACTTATTAGAATATATAAGCCTGAAAAAATCATCCTTTTTGGTTCCTTGGCAAGAGGGAAGATGAAGGAGGGAACAGATATTGACTTCTTTATTATTAAGAAAGATGCTCCAAAACTTGGTATTGATAGAATCAGAGAATTAGATGCACTAATTAAATATAGGCTTGCTACAGACTTCATTGTATATAAACCTGAAGAGGTGAACGAGAGACTAAAATTAGGTGATCCTTTTATAAAAAGTATCCTTAAGGAGGGAAAAGTTATTTATGATGCAAAATGAAGAGGTTGTAAGAGAATGGATAGAAAAAGCAGATGAAGACTTTGGATTTGCATCTTCATCACTTGAAAATGGGAATTACTTTGCCCAAATTTGCTTTCACTTTCAGCAAGCATCTGAGAAGTATCTTAAAGCATTTATCATTGGTAACGAGTTAGAATTTAGGCCTATTCACAATCTCATAGAATTATTTGAGATTTGTAGAGAAAAAGAGCCGAACATTGAAGAGATAGAAGAAGATTGTCGTTATCTTAATCCATTTTATATTGATACTCGTTATCCTGTGCACTGGCCTACCCACTATGACAAAAAGACAGCTATTAAAGCAAAAAACTCAGCAGCAGAAATAAGAAAGTGGGTAAGAGGTTTTTTTAATTTTTAATCGAAGTCGCCAAGCAAAACGATCGCCTAACAGCGTGTTTACGCAAAGGGTAAAGTCACATTGTTCCTTTCGGTCGCAACGTCGTAAACACGCAAATCGTTAGCGGAAATCAGGTCACTATTTTGATATAATTTATCAGGAGGTGAGCAATGGATACTCAATTTATCGTAGATGAAGCAGGTATCAAGAAGGCAGCTATATTACCAATAGAGGATTACGAAGAACTTTTGGAAGATATTCATGACCTTACTGTTATAGCGGAGCGAAAAGATGAGTCTACAATTAGTTTAGAAGAACTAAAGAAAAGGCTAAAGGCTGATGGGATTATATAAAATTGATCTGAAATATATTTCAAGGATTCTTGACGCAATTAAAAACCTCGCAGAAAATCCTTTTCCTATTCAATCAAGAAAAATGAGGGGTTCAGAATCAAGCTATCGTTTACGAGTTGGAAATTATAGAGTAATTTATCAAGTTGATACTGAAAATAAAGTTGTAACTATTTATCATGTTCGGCACAGAAAGGATGCTTATAAAAAGTAAAGTGGTGACCTGACTTCCGCTAACAACAGGCTAAAAGAAAAAAAGATTTTTAGGCAAATGCTATCGCACTTCTTTTAGCCTAATCGATAGGCAAAATCCAAAACAAAAAGGAGGCATTATGTTAGTCCATCGCGTTTTAGCCCCTGTTAGGACTGGACTAAAGAAAAGTTGTGGTATAATTAATGGAAAGGAGGTCCAGTTGCCAGAGGTTTCCCAATGGTTTTGTGCCAGAGTCACTCACCTTGGTTCTGCGTTTGGCCAGAGGTGGTCAGTTCATTGCCCGAAGCATTATAGGTCTCTGCAAGCGATTGGGCATAAAGGTAGAG
>JBFLXN010000024.1:0-23630 GCA_040755715.1 Candidatus Edwardsiibacteriota bacterium | reverse complement strand
GAGAGGGGGAAACAGGGGAGAGTGGGTCTCTTTCAACCCCGACCTAAAGGTCGGGGCTATTAAAAAACAACTTATTTCCTAAAAATAAAGGCCTCATCCTGTCAAAAATTAATGCGACATAGCACTATGGCTAAATATTTTGTAGTTACGCTGTCCATTGGATATTTTCAAAATCTGCGGTGGGAATGGGAAAAGAAATCAGACTTTCTGCGGGATACTTCTCCAATTCCATTCCATTCTTCATCGTGAGAATAACCAATTCAATCACTTGTTTTGCTTGAACTGGGATTAGTTCAAAGGGTATTTCTATTTCTATAATTCGTTTTATCGCTATTGATGGTCTGCTTTTTTCTTTCTCTCCAGCTAGAGGAAAAATAAATTGTTTCTTGACTGGTGAAAGTATCTCAACTATCACGGAGAGATTTTTAATTATTTCTAAGGTTGTATCAAAATTAGGCTCCAAACGGAGATAAAAATTCTGTAAATTAAAACCATAATAAATTTCTTTAATTAGACTTTCAGAACGATGCATTGTTCCGCCTATCCGGTTAACATCCAGACAACCTGCTCCCTGCCATTCATAGAAATCAGTCACTTTCCCATCAATTATTGGGTTGATAAAATTCAGAGGGAGAGTAATGAATTTCTCTTTAGCAGATACTTGGGCAATAGGTTCATAAAGATAAGAAGGTGAATCAAAAGAAAGAATTTTATAGACATTGCGTAGGTGTGCCCGGAATAAGGCATCAAATTCTATCATGTTTTCACTGATATGTTCTCCACCATACCACCAGCACCAGTCACTCCCCTCCGCAATATAAATCTCTCGCCAAGCTTTGCCTAGTAATACTTTGTCAGCAGTTGGGAATTTTCTCTCATAATCCGTCAAAAAATCTCTGGTCTCCTTAAGATATTTCCAGGCTTGATTGTCTTCCCGATTTCCAATCCAGATTTGAAAATTGCCATTAATCCAGGAACCAGCAGATAGTTTTGGTAAATAATTTTTGGGTGGATGTTCCCTTAAGAAATCACTAATAGTTACACACTTAAAGGAGTTTGCCTCTTTTGTTAGACGCTGGTAGAGTGTCAGGAGGAAATCTCTGCCATCATTATCATAAAATTCCCAGGCGTTCTCTCCATCTAATATAATCGTTAGCAAAGAATTATCAGCATTTTGTCCTAGTTCATTCTTGACCTCGCTAAGTCGTCTAATCAAATCTTCTACTGCATCTAAAGCCCGCCAATGAACATAAGTAAAACCAATAAGGTCAGAAAGAAAATGGTCTCTAAAAATAATAGAGATGGTTTTCCCATCTTTGGTAAAAAGATAAGGACAACAAAGTTTTTCTGGCGAAAGCAATTTATTTATCTTTCTCAATGTTGTGCCAAGGCTCTTTTCTAGGATTCTTTCGTCAGTAGCAATCCATTCCATTCCTTCCTCAATTAAGAGAGGAATAATCGCTTCACTTACACTTCCCTCTGAAGGCCAAAGACCTTTTGGTCTGGTCTTTAGCACTTCACTTAGATAATCCAATCCCATTTTTATTTGTGTTTGAGCATCTTCTGGCTGAGAAAATTTAGTAGACAATTCTACTCCTGACAATCCTTCTTTAGCCACTTCAGTATCACAAAGGAGGGGAAGAATTGGATGAAAGTATGGACTAGTGGAAATTTCAATCTGTCCTCTTTCACTAGCAGTTTGATATTGAGGAATGATTCTCCGTAAAATTTCAAATTGCTTTTCAATTAATAAGTTTTTTTCTTCTTCGGTAAAATTTTTTCCCTTTTTAATTAGCTCAATTAATAACTCATCATTTTCTTTAAAGAGTGGGTCAAACCAGGTTAGGTTGAACCAAACCTGTAAGTCACGCAAATCTTCGGTGGTGAATCGTTTAACAACCTTGGATATCTCTTTAGGTAAAAAATATCGTCCCCGTTTATCCAGAAGTTCTCGATACCTCAGATAAGGGTCTATCATTGTTCGCCAATTAGCCATAAAAAAGTCTTTGAGCAAAAAGACAGCATCTTCTTCAGTAAGTGCAGATGCGGGTTTTTTACTCAACTCCAAATGGAGATCACTCGCTTTTCCTTCACTATAATCTTTGATTTGTTCTAAGAGTGAAGGGGTAAGATTAAATGTCTGGTGAATAGCAGGGAAATTGTCTAAAATCTCCACCATATCAAAATAGTCTTTTATTGCATGTAAACGAACCCAGGGAAGGCGATACAAATTATTCTCTGGGTCCTTATAAAATGGCTGATGCATATGCCAGACAAAAGCGACATTCAGCATAGATTAGCTCCTGCCTAGAAGAGATAGATTAGTTTTTGCCTTTGAAAAATTTGGTGAATCAGGATAGGCCTCAATAATTTTCTGATAATTCTCGTTTGCCTTTTCAAAGTTTTTCATTACTTCGTAACACCGACCGGCATTCAATAGATTGCGGGAAGCAACCAACTCATTCTTAGAAAATCTCTGAGCAATCTCTTCATATTTTTTAGCTGCCTCAAGGTAGTTTCCCTTTTCCTCCAAGACATTGGCGACTCCTTCCATAGCTCCAATCGTAATGAGTTCGTCATTAGGACGGCTTCTAATACAAGTTTCAAAATTTTTAATTGCTTCATCAAGACGATTAGTAAAATAGCAAATATTCCCGAAAAAAAGAAGTGCTTCTTTACCTGAGGATGTGCCAGAATATTTTTTAATGATGACCTGATATTGCGTTTCCGCCTCCTGATATTTTCCTTGAAAATATTGAACATTAGCAGCAGTGAGGGCAAGAAGCGATTCTTCTTCTACCTTTGCTCTATTATGAAGAAAGAGAAGAACGCCAATGGCTATTACCACTACCCCGATGCCGGCGGCAATAACTTCGGTTAGGTGCTTCTGAACGAAAACCGTAAGTTTCAGCATATCCAGGACAAATTCATCCTGTTTCATTTCTTTTTTGGTGATTCTTTTTTTGAGTCTCATTTTTCATCCTCCTCTAAAAAAATTAAATATCAAAAATCAAATATCAAAAACACAAATTAAAATCCAAAGAGTTATTATGCATTTTAGATTTTGCTATGTTATTTTTCCATTTTGATATTTGATATTTGCATTTTTATCATACCCCTGGCCCGATTTGAACGGGCGACAAGCGGTTTAGGAAACCGCTGCTCTATCCAGCTCTGAGCTACAGGGGCGCAAGTCGCTTCGCTTCATTGCAAAATGAAAATGGCAAATTTCAAAATTAAAATGTCGTCTGACTGTCTCTATTATATGCCATTTTTGAAGAAGATGTCAAGAAAATTTAACCCCGTTAGAAACCTAACGCTTTTTGAGAGTGTAGGACATTTCTAACGGGGTCTTAGTGATAGTCGCTCTGTTCTTTAGTGTAACAGAATCATCTTCTTAGTGGCGGTAAATCTCTGGGCCTGATTGCTAATGGCTTCCAGACGGTAGAAATAGACTCCACTGGCTACTTTTCTGGTTTCGTCATTTCTTCCATCCCAACGCAATGAATAATATCCAGTCTCTTTTTCTTCATTGACTAGGGTGCGAACAACTTGTCCCAAAAGATTATATACTTTTAGTGAAACTTTTGACTTTGTTGGTAATTGGTATCTTATAGTCGTGTTAGAACGGAATGGATTGGGATAAGCAGGTGAAAGTCCGAAAGTCAAAGGAATTCTCGGTTTCTGTGAAGGTTCTGTCTCTACCCCAGTTACTATCAGGTCTACATTAGGTGTGTCTTTTCCCCAGACAACCTGAATGTTGTAAAGAGTAGTGTCAATAAGACCTGTCTTGAAGAATTTCACTTTATAGATTCCGGGCTCCAGGTAGGTCGTAGTGTATCTTCCGTCACCGGCGCTTGTTTCGCTATTTTTCATCTCTCCCCCAGCAATGGCTGTAACTGTTACGCCTGGAATAGGAACACCGCTGGTATAGCGCACTTGACCGGAAATAGAACCATAGCGGAATCCTTTTTCAATTGTTTTCAAGATATGAGAGTCGTCGCTCTTTCCACCAAAAGCATAAATCCCTGAACCTTCAATGGCTACAGAAGCAAAATAGGCCCGAGGATTTAATAACGAAGTTTCTGTCTTCCAGTTATTTCCATAAGGATTGTAGGTAACAGTATAGTCATAGTAGGCACTGCTATCTCTCCCTCCCAAACAATAGATACTGTCGTAAGCGATTGCACTGGCTAAAAACGCCCTGTAAGGTGTGGGAAGTACTGTTCTACTTATCCAGGTATTAGTCGTTTGGTTATATTTCTGGTGTATCTCCATGTAAGTTCCATCAATTTTTTTCCCGCCTATAGCATGTAATCTGAAAATCCCAGCACTGTCAGGAGTAGCACAGGTTAAGCCAGAACGACCCCAATTTGGTCCGCCGAGAAGTGATTTCTTCGTTGTCCAGGAATTGGTTAGAGGAGCATAGGCTTCAACTGTATCTAAACCCGCAATACTATTATTTTCTCCGCCAACTGCATAAATGGTGTCATTCAAAGCTCCAATACCCAGGAAAGCTCTCGGTGTTGGCATTGGTGCAAATCCTGTAAGCCAGGTGTCAGTAAATGGTTTATAAGCTTCCACTGTGCTCAGGGCATTGCCATTTACATCATAGCCACCGATAGCATAAATAATGGAATCACCCAAAGAGATACAGGTTAAGCCATAGCGAGGTGTAGGCAGAGGTGCTTTTGTTGCCCAGGGCGAACCATTGATAGTATCGGCAGCAGGGTTGTATTCCCAGACAGCAGAAACAGGATTGGCAAGATAGTCAGCTCCACCAATGACATATATCTTGCTGTTTACAATTGCTGTCCCTAAAGCATAGCGCCAGCTTGGCATTTCTGTCTTTGTTATCCAGCGCAGTGAGCCGTCAGCTGGTGATTGCCCCAAGGCAAAATTCACTACAGAAATAGAATCAACCTTGGTGATAACTGGTGAGATTGAATCACTGATAAAACCGGAAGCACTGAAAACGAGTTTGTAACTGGTCGGGTTCAAATGCAATAAATCATAGTTTCCATCAGCATCTGTGGTGTCGTAGGCAACCCCGATTGCACCTGAAGTATCAAGTCTTACTACTGCATTTGGAATTGGCGTTAGACCATCCGTTCTTGTAACCTTGCCATTGATTTCAGCAAAGAGATATTGGAGTATAGCATCCTGCACCTTGATTGAATCTTCATAGAGGGCTACGGGATACAAGGTGTCCGTTTTGAAGTCGGCTTTAGAGAAGAATAAGGTATCACCAGAGGTTGGAGTGAGACCAGAAAGGTGATAGCGTCCGTTGGTCTGAGTGGTGCCAAAAATATTGTTCACTCCCTTCAGGGTTACAGTTGCTTCTGAAACAGGTGTGACTCCATCGCTTCTTTTAACCTGACCCACAATTTCTGAAAGCAGATACGGGAGGATTATATTTACTCCAGAAGTATCCTTTCCTCCTGTAATATTTACATTAAAAGCGGCGCCATACCCGTAACCACTCTTGAAAGCTCTAAGAGAATCGTATAGTCCGGCTGGCTTATTAGGAATTGTATAGTTGCCATCGGTGGCCGTAAATGTTGAATCTACAGAAATTCCCCCTTGGTAGAGGATAACCTTTGCGTTCTCAATTCCTCCCCTTCCCTCAGTTCTTAGGATTTGCCCTGAAATGGAACCAGTGGCAGACGCTGGCAAGTAGCCAGGATGACTCCACATGTAGTTAGCCAGATCTGAACTCACTTGCAGTTCCCTAAGTGTCTGTCCCACTGCAGTGCAAAAAACCATCTTGGAGGTATCTCCCGGTGCCAGATTGAGTGGTCCCACAGTTTCAAGGATATGTTGATAACCAATTTGATTGTAGTGATAACTGGCAATTACCTTAGGGGTAAATCGGTAACGATAGCAGACAAAGACTGGTTGAGAGGGGTCTGGAAGTTGTGTGCCAAGAGTAATTAGCCCTGTTGGCGGGTCATAACTTCCTGGCGGGCTGGGTAAATAATAGTTCGTTCCCGTATGGAAGGTATCTGTATTAGCATAAACCCCGAGAATGGAATCCACTTTGTCAGAAGGGGAATAAGGAACATAGACGGAAACGCTATCCCAAGGAGAAGTTTCGTGGTTATTTACCACTTTAGAGGTATCTGGAATCGGAGTGCCCAAATGAATTACACCGGTTGCCTTTTCAAACCAACCACCAGTAAAGTAGTTTGTTCCCTGCTGAAGTGTATCGGTTGGCCAATAGACACCTTTTACCTCATCAAATCCTATTTTTTTTGAAATTGTCAGTGTCACTGAGTCTGATGGCGTAACTACCTCATTGGTAAAGTAGTAGCGGAAGGACACCGTAACATTAAGTCCTTTATAGACATAGTCAATATAAAGTGGTGCACTCCCCCAGTTTGAGAAAGGTGTCCCCAAGGTAATGACTCCACTGACAGCATCAAATGAGCCACCGGTAAAGTAGTTAGTGCCAGCTCCTCCAGAATTATCCCAAACTCCACCGACCGAGTATAGAGGTGTAGTTTGAATAGTAACATAAATTGAATCAGTTGCCCAGTCTTCTTCTTTAGTTACCTGAATTAGACGGTCAGATAAAGGAGTACCTAAAGTAACCCATCCTGTTTGCGGCACAAAGGAACCACCACTGAAATAATTCGTTCCCAGATGGAATGTGTCATTAAATGTCCAAACCCCTTCTATCGTTTTCAAGAATACGTCCGGAATCTTAAAGTGGAGAGAGTCAATAGTTCTATAGTGTCTGTTAACTCCAATTTCGTCACCTGCATCAAAGACATTCTTGGAAAGATACCGATACCGATTGTTTACATCAAGTGTATCGTTATCACTTCTTGGGGCTCTATCATTGCTTAACCACCATCTGGCAGCTCGCAATGGCAATGGAGTTCCAGTCTGGTCCTTTGCCTCTAACAACCTTATCCCTACATAGCCCGGAGCGAAGCCAAGTAAAGATTGTGCTTCATTTGAATCAGCAGTAACCCAAATCATGTTTCGGGGTTGACCGGTACTATCATCAGCGGTAGTATCGTAACCTACATAGTTGAAATAGTCAGCATTAGCTGACGGAGTTTTTACTACATTTGTTTTCTGGTAAAATCCAACATAAGCATCACTCAATGTTTTACTGCCAGCATTTTTGATTGTGTATTCTACGATATAAAAATCCTGAATCGGAGCGAAACTCCACTGATGTCCGCAAAAGGTAACTTCAGCATTTAAGATTTTCCCCTGGTTAAAACTTGAGTCTCGATCGTCAAACTGACACCGTAACTCCTGAATTGCTCGGCTTCCTGGTTTAAGCGAAGTTACCGTAGAGCAGTTCAAACTTGGCTGCCATTCGGTGAGAATTATTCCATCATCTCTCTCAGTAATGGCAGAAACGCCAAAAGTGCCGCCGCCATCATCAGAAGCTCCAAACCAAAACCCTCCAAATTTGAGATAGGAATTTTGTGTTCCAAAAGGATACCATCCAGAAGGAAATATCTGGGATGTTCCTGTGGTATCACCGATTACCCCATTATTCCAAACTTCTGAAGAAAAATTCCCAGCGTTAAAACTGTTGTGGCCTAATACGCCGCCGGCTGATGAGTTTGCTGGGAAAAACAGGACTGCTGTCAGGAGTCCTGTCAAAATCATTAAAAGACTTTGTTTGTGCATTTGAACCTCCTTTTTTTAGATTTGCTTCGGCCTATATAACGATTAAATTTTTTCCGCAAAAGGCAGATAATTCTGTGGCTTTAGTCGTCCCAATAAATCGGGATGGCTGAGAGGTTACACCCAAAGGGCTCTTCTGTAAAAAATCAGAACTCCACGAACTCTTTCGGATAGTGAGAAAGGTCCAACTTCTCTTCATCTGGAATTGGACGAATTCCCCATTGTTGCATGGCCAAGGCTCCAAAAAGCACCTCAATGGACTTGCCGTCTTCATCATCACCAATCTGGTCAATGACCATCGCGTGAGTGGAAATCAGATGCCCTTCTACCTCTGCTTGAAGAAGTGCTGTGCTGTTAGCTTCTTTCACTTCTCCACCCAGTGCAGTTCGTATCGGGTGGAGTGTTTTAGAAGTAACCAGTAGGGCGGCAACTTCAGGGACAACATAGGTATTGCGAGCTCCTGTGTCAAATAATGTCCAACACTCCCGTCCGTCGACTTTAATGGGCTGACGCACTCTCCCCACAATATACTTCCCCTTCTACTTATCCGCTGACTGCCTAACGTTTTATCATCCTTGGTATCTCTCTTGATTTTTAGCGGATAGCGGTCAGCGGATAGCGGTTTTAAAGTGCCTTTATTGCCCTTGATTTTTTGAGTCTTCTATTTATTGGGTCAACCTCAAGTCCCAAACCTTCTAACGCATGAAGACCCAAAACTTCACTATCTTTCTTTAGCCCTAATATCACCAAAGTAGGAGTTCTCCTATCAAGAACACGCATTTCTACAAAACCTATTCTTCTTTTTACAATTCTCCCTTCTATTGTTTCAAATTCTCGCTTTTCTATAGGTTTTATTCCCACTTGTTTAGCCACTTCTGGTTTTAGCCAGGAATATGTTGAACCTGTATCTACCAGCAACTTTTTCTTGACTTCTCTGCCGTTTGCCCTTATTATTACTTCAGCAAAGGTTTCACCCATTGGTTAATTTTCCTTTTTGAAAGTCTACCAAATTTTGCAAGAATTTGTCAAGACTTTTTTCAGGGAAGTATCTATGAAAATAGCCTCCTTTTAAAGAAATGTTCATCTATAAATATACAAAAAATAAAAGTAAAAGTCAACTAAAAAATGATTATAGGGGCGATTCATGAATCGCCCCTACAATCATCAATCTTCCCCTTTCACCTCACCCTTCCCTCTCCCAGTGGGAGAGGGATAGAGGGAAAGGTTATCTCAGAATCGTCAGTTTCTTTGTCGCAGTGAAGTCGTTAGCCTTTAGTCTGTAGAAGTAGACACCGCTGGCTACTCCTCTTCCTTCGTTATTCTTGCCATCCCAGGGTTTGGCATAATAGTCAGGTGGTTGCTCTTCATTCACTAAAGTTCTGACTAATTGTCCAGCAATATTGTAGATTTGCAAACTAACCCTGCTCCTTACTGGCAAATCATAACGAATCGTAGTCTGTCCTCCGAGGGACGGATTCGGATAAGGCCGATGGAGTGCAAAGTGTTGTGGAATCTTCTTGGTTGACAAACCAGAAAGAGGACCGTGCCAGGTGATATGTCCAGAGTTATCCATGTCTCCAAGTCTGTAGTAATAGACAGTTCCGGCTTCTACTTTATTGTCAGTGTAGGAATATTCAGTTGGTGTGGGTTTTGTTCCCTGTCCAGGGAGAGTAGCAATTCTTGTCCATTGAGTATTTTCGCCTTGATAGTTCACTGTTCTGTCAATCAGCCACTGGAAATTGTCAATTTCGCTTTCTGTTCTCCAGTTTAGAGTAATCCAAGTTTCTCCGGACATTAGAGTAAATTCTGAAAAAGTAACCGCTGTAGTAAGTCGTCCGTTTGCTACCACGAATGTCTGTGAAACTGCAGGTCCCCATCTATTTGCCTTTGCGACGTTATCCGCTCCCCTTATCCAGACAGTGTAAGTAGTATCACTACCAGCAGCCACTGTAGGAAGTAAAGTATCAACTGCTTCTACCACCTCATCAAAGGCGCCATCAACTGCTCTCATGGGAAAAGCGTAGTAACCCGCTAAGTTGATAGAGCATTTAGCCGCACTAATATTGTTTAATCCTCTAACGGAATCACTGATTGTGGCAGAAAGTGTGACCGGGTTTCCTCCAAGAATGGGGTTGTTGCTAACCCTCGGAGTTCCAGGAAGAACGATAGGTCCCAAGGTGTCTGCCATATTTATTCGGAATTTGCCCACCGTATCCTGTCCACTCATTGAAGGATAGACATTCTTGTCATTAACCTTTACCTTCACCTGATACTTATCGCCACTCTGGTAACCAGTAATGTTCCAAAGGAAGGTATCAGGGGAAGTGGTATAGGCAGTGCTCTTTGTCAATAGGTTCCAGGACAAGCCGTTATCGTCAGAATAGTAAATCCAGGTAGTATCAACTGTCGCTCCGCTGTAAGTCGTGAAACTCCAGATAATGCTACAAGGAGAAGCGGAGTAAGTATTTCCGGCTACAGGCTTGTTCACCGTTACATCTGGATGGTCGTGTCCGATAAGCCAGATGAATTGGTCGTTCAAAATGTCTGGTAACTTTATCGTATCCATCTGGGTAATAGAAAAGCCATTCATTATCGTTCTCGTCTTATATCCACCCCAAATTCCGTCGCCTGATGTTCCGTGAGTATTAGTGGACTGCCATTTTGAGCCGAAACAATAGCCACTGCTTGAATTAGCAAAGCGCCAGATAATGGAATCTGTAGATTGACTTAGAGCAGTGCCAGGGTCCCAGCCATCCGGAGGCTTCCTCACAAAATCCATAGAATCACCAGTTGCGCCACTGCGGTGGGCGGAATAACTCACAGCAGCAGTCCAATTGTTCGTTACAGAATCACCGGATACACCATAAATGTTCTGAGCGCCGGTCGCAGTGGCATCGCCCTTGTATCTTGCGTGCACATAGTTTTTGCACCAGAGGGTGTCGTAGTTCTTGTCAGAGCTGTTGTCCCAAGCATGCCACAGGAAATCATGGGCAGAAAAGGCAATTCTTCCTCCCTTCTGCTCGTATACCTTTATGGTTTCTTGTTGGCTTTTGAGAAACGGAGGATATTCATCTTCATTTGGCACAAAAATTGCCTTATACTTCTTCATTTCATTTCGGGAAGGCAGTTCGCCAGCATGGTCTGATGTTTCCCACCAGTCAAAATTCCAGCCACCTTTTACACACGCCTTATAGAAACGATTCCTTAAGTCGGGAAGTGGCTCACCACTCTCAGTGTCTTTATCCTTTCCATCTACCAGGGCAACGAGAATATCTGCTCCTCTGTCCGACAGAGTTGAAAATTTATAGTGTTTACCACCGTTGTCATCTCTCACAACATTACCCCGATAATCCTCGGATTCCACATCAAAGTAGTAAAGAGTCTGAGCAGTTAAACCTTCCAATCTGACTGTGTGGTTAACCACAAGTGGTGTATCTACTTGAGTTACAGAACCCAATGACGGGGTGGTTCCATAGTAGACCTTTTGGCCGGAAGCTTCAGAAGTGCTCCATTTGATATTGGCTGTAGTTCCCCAGATATTCTCTGCTCTAACATTGCTGATGGTGAACCAAATCGCATCGGTTAATGCCTTAGCCGTGTTAGTGGCGCTAGGGCTGGCATCAGTGTAAGTGACAACAATTGTATCCTTCTGGTCAACAGAGAGTCTGCCATCGGCGTGCGAAGAAGAGCCTAACCAAAGCGCAATTTTACCCCTGTAAAGTGCTGTACCGACAAGGGCACAGCTCACGGTTTCTGACTGCGCTTCCGCAAAGATTTTGGAATTGACCACAGCATTTAGTGGTCCGGCACCGCCATTTAGGTCTTCTATCTGAATTTTTACGGTATCGCCAACTCCACCGCTGGCGGAAACAGAATAGACAGGTTTATCCAACCTGACCACTCCGACATTATTTTGTCCGTAGGTGACCACCAGAGCAAATGGCTGTGCACCATAAACGATATTTGTTCCCTTAACTCTGGCTGTCCAAACTCCAGTACCCGGAGCATTCCGCCGCACATTTTCCACATTGTTCCTTACGTCGGCACTTCCGCCTGTAGCTGACTCCCCACTGCTATACACATTTCCCTTATAGACATTGGAAGACGGGTCTGTCACCTCCAAGTCAAGGTCGTTCACCAAAGTCGGATTGGCATTCTCTACTGCTGGATAGTCTGTCCAGACCAGAGTTACCTTGACTGGTTTTGCGGCATCACTTACCCTGAACTGGTAGTCAACATATTCTCCGGTCAGAAGTCCAACTGTGTTGTCTACCAGCCCTAACATCTTGGTATCACCCGAGAAATACAGGACAGTGTCCGCACATATCCTACCCCAACCCACGGCGCTGTCAGGCACGGTATGAGAGGAGATGTTGTTATCCCCTGAATTGATAACCAGGGCTTTCAGCAAGGCACTGGTAGGAGTAAATGCATTGGCTGACACCTTAGTTCCGCTCGGATACCAACCTTCGGTAATATACTGACGCAGTAACCCGGCTGTTCCTGCTACCGAGGGAGTAGCCATACTGGTTCCCGACTTTGACCCGTAGTTAGCGTCACCGGAGTTAATCGCCGAGTTCAGCGTTCCAATGCCGAGCACATCTGGTTTGTAGCGATTATCATCTGTATCCCGGGCGCTGTAGGCTTCATAAGTAGCCTGGCTGGTAGGAGCCTTAACTGAACCCACAGTGATAGCGTTCTTGGCACAAGAAGCCGAAGCCACCTTCTTAGCCTCATATCCTCCAGAACCGGTGTTTCCATTGTTCCCAGCCGCCTGGAAATTCAAGAAATCGCGATATTTCCAGTGGAACTGGTCAGAGGTCATAGCAGAAGATAGGTAATTCCCTGCCTTTACTGAGTCAGCATCAGTGGCATTTTGGGGAACATTTCCCCAGGAATTAGACATGATCCTGGCTTCCCGATTATAGACCTTCCAGAAGAGAATATTCTGGTCATTGGGAATCCAAAGACCACTATTCCCCTGAGCGTCTACAATGACATGCTTTGCGTTTATGGACATTCCGTCATAGGCGCTGGTGCCACTGTTATAGGAGTCTTCGCCCACACAGGTGCATCCCGTGTGTGTGCCGTGGCCGTCTTCATCGCCCATTGTAACCGAATCTGGATAAGGCGTTCCAGCCATAGAGTTCAAATAGGCAATGAGTTTACGGTGAGCGGGTTGAAGACTATCAGCCCAGGTTTGATACTTATGAGCGGCGTCATAGAACATGTTGTGAGTGGTCCTGATGCCTGTATCACAAGTGGAAAGGATTTGTCCCTCACCTTTGATGCCCTTGTCCCAAACCGTTCTCACTCCGCTGTTGTTGGTCTGTAAACACCACTGCGCCTTATCGTTGTAGATGAATTGGTTCAGAGTTGCCGGTTCAATCCATTCTACCTCAGGAATGTTGGCCAGAGTGGCAAGGTTTACATAGTCAACTCTTGCGGTAATAATTTTGTTCAATCCAGAATCTGTAGCGTAATACACCCCACCCCCTAATTCCTTAATCTTATCAGAGATGAGTTTGATGTTACCTTCATCATAGAAAAGAATGAGGTTTACATCAACAGAACCTGCTGCCTTTCTCTTGGTCTGAGTGAAGAAGAACGGCACCAATTTATAAGCTGGTTGGAATAGACCCATCCAGCAGAAACTTGACAGATTCTCTACACCTCTTTTTGAAGATTCGTTCATCCGCACTAGGAAGGCGTAGTTTGGCACATAGCCATAGACCTTTGCTCCAAGCTTTTCCAAATTCTCTCGCTCTCTCGTAATTGGGCCTCTGAATTGCACCAGATAGTAATTTATCCCTCCCTTGAGAGAAGAAATCTTCAGCTCAGAGGGCAATTCTGGCTCCCCTACTCGGGTATCAAAGGTAAACCCATTGAAGGAGATTTGCGTGGGTTGTTCATAGACTTCGGGTGTGAAGTAACCCCGCGTTCTCTCTCTAATCAGAACATTCTCTCCTGCGGATTGAACCACTACTTCAGGAGAAATCATTGGACTAGAAATCGGCTTCAGGGATGCTTTCTCAGCTAGGAGCGCCTTTGCGCCGAGGAAAAGCAGAAAAGCGGTGACTAGTAGACAACTTATTATGAGTCGCTTTGACATTTCTTACCTCCTTTTTTACCTTCACGCTACACGCTTTGCGCCTCGCGCTTGAGCCATTAGGCTCTACCGTTTACGCTTTCAGCGTCTAGCGTTTAGCATTTGTTTTTTGGTTTGTCCACCACACAAACGGCGGCTCTACGTTTGGATTTGTTGGGACAGACATTCCTCTCTGTCTCTCTCACCTCCTTTCAAAGCCACCTCCTCTTTATTCTTCTCCCAACCCCTCCCTTTATCCCTTCCGCCTCGGGGGTGTGTCATAATGTAGTTGTCCCGATAAATCGGGACGCAACATATAGTGCCCAATGAATTGGGCAACTACAATATGTTGTGTGCTGTGACTAGATAAATGTAATTATGACGCACTCTGCTTAGGCGGAGAGGGCAAAGGTGGAATCATCTCACCAAAATCATCTTCTTTGTGTCGGTGAAATTACCGGCTTGCAAGCGATAGAAATACACGCCATCCGCTACCTGCTTTCCGCTCTCATCTCTGCCATCCCACCTCACCCTATGGACCCCGGGAGTAATGTCAGACAGGGATGTCTGACCTACCAATGTTTTTACCAATTGTCCGGCAATGTTGTAGATTTTCAAAGAAACAAAAGATTTCTTTGGTATGTCATAACGAATCGTAGCCGCACCACCAGACGGATTCGGATAAGCAGGATACAGAGCAAAAACCTTAGGAATATTTCCCAAAAATGTAGCAGAACCCACCTCTCGAATTGTCCGACTGCCCTCAATATCTATCTCTACCAGTCTATAGTAATATGTCATCCCTGATTTCACATCTCTATCAGTATAGGAATACTCAGTTGGGATAGAAGAGTTCCCCTTAGATGGAATAGTAGCTATTCGTGTCCATTCGGTATTTTCATTTGTGTAATTCGTGGTCTTCTCAATTTCCCAACTATAAATATTGATTTCACTTTCAGTCCGCCACTCAAGAACGATACCATCGTCTCCAGTAGTAAGCGCAAATTCGGAGAACTCTACGGCTGTGGGAGCCAGAGGATTAGCTCTGCCAATCTGCATCGGAAAAGAAACAGATTTTGTTCCCTCACTAGAAGTAATCACTAAGTCAAAGTCTATCCATTCACCATTCAAAGTAGAATTATTGGCCACGCTGAAACCCAAAGGGTCGTTAGCCACTGCCACCGTTGGAGCCTTCACATTTTTGGTAGCTCCTGCGATATCAGAGAAAGCTGCAGTAGTATCGGTTAAAGTTATGCCACCTAAAATGTTCTTTTTTAACCGAAGTTTTACCGATACACCAGTAGCAGTTTTTCCTCCGCTATTTCGCAATACTGGGTAAAATGTGCAACTTTCATTCACATCTGGATAACCATTTCCGCTTGCGCCATCATCTACTTTCCAATAAGTGCCACTAGCATTTTTTTGATAGCGTTCGTAGGAAAGGGCAGTAATATTAGTGAGTTGGCTTGAGGTTCTCCCACAGATGAACTCATCCCACAGGGTTGCTTTTGACATCTGGTGTCTCTTATAAATGGTGGTGTCTGAGTTGAGAGATTTACGATAATAGATAGAAACCCCATGGGCACTATCAGTAGCTGTCCGATTGCTTATGTGCGTTTCTGCAACAAGAATTCCCTGTCCATTGGAGTGCCAGGTAGCGCTTTTATCGTAACCTATTTTTGCCCTTAAGGTGTCAGCCGCATTTCTCAAAGAAGCAGGTAGTCCTGTTTTCTGTTCAATATGAATGGCGAAATCCCAGAGGTCTACTTGGTCAGCATTATCATAAGCTTCGGTATTGCTTCTGGCATCAGATATATCTGTCTGCGTTCTCCCACCTGCTAAAATCAACTCTCTGGCGAAATTGTCCAAAGCTTTAATGAATTCCATAAATCGAGTTTTCAGATGAATCGCTGAAAGAGTATTGTAGTCTGTGTTTGTATACTCATCCTTATAGGAGCGGACACAGGCTATGGCCAAACCACTATCACTTACGCTATTATTCTTTTTAAGGGTATCCAACCAAGTATCGTAGCGATAGCCGTCGGCACCGATACTTTTTTCCGAACTGACTTGAATATGAGCATAGTCCTTAGCGATAAACATAATCTCAGCTAAAGCCATCACGCAGGCATCAAAGGTCAGAACATCCAGGTTCTGTTTCAAAGAATCCTTAATGCCCATCAAAGCAGTTTCATACTCAGCTGGAGGTTCAGTATCAGCAAATCTGATAGAACTACTGGAACCGTCGTCGTTACAACAATCTTTTGTGAGTTCGGACCTTGTCATTGAATTGCCATGGTTCCAGAGGTTGAGGCAATATCTATTGGCTGGATAATTCTTAACACCCCATCGCCCAAAATCCCGCAATACGTTCCCATCTCCCATATCCAATTCTGTATTGGGACTGCCTGAAGCCGGGCTGGAATTGATCTTGTTGTCCGAGGTATTGCCGGCAGAAATAACATAGCGCCGGGTATCACTATTGGTTCCTGCGGCGTCTTTGTAGCCTGTAGAATTGCCATCTATCTGAATGATAATGTTGTAATTAGCGTTGCCACCGTTAGCCTCCATCTCATCACAATCAGGGTTAGCATAATTGTTCAGATTGTTGTCTGCACAGATATAGTGCATTGTCGTCCAGGTATCCTGAGCGACACCATTCGTTCCCCACAGAAGTAAGGGAAGAATGACCGTCACAAGACTTATCTTTTGAAACATTTTGAAATACCTCCTTTTTGGGGTTCTTGTTGTAGGTTAGACATTTCTGTCTGCCCTGTTTTCTATGTGTATCTGCTAAAATCCGTTTAAATCTGCACAAAGGTATTACAATTTCCGTCTTCTTTCGCTTTCGGCTCTTTCTCTATTATCTCTATTGGGAGAAAATTTAGAGAGTATCCATTTATATTGTATAGCAATTTCTATGCCAGAACTAACCAAAAGTCAAAAAAAGTTTTAAAAAAGTTCTGAAAACTGGCTATAAGTCATTGCCAATTAGAGAATTAGACAATTGGCGAATTAGCGAATTTGGAGCGACGATTCATAAATTGCTACTATTTCCAAAATACTAAAAGTGCAAAATTTGCACCTCAAAAATCAGGAAAAATTACATAAGTTATTTATATTTGATAACTTAAAATCTAAGTGCAAAATTTGCGTCAAAAGTGCAAAATTTGCACTTTTAATCCGCCTCCCCTCCGTTGGCTGTTAAAAATACAAAGACATACGAGAGAATAGGAAAGTCTATCTTTCTTTCAGTTTTTTTAAGTGATATTCGGCCCAGGTGTCATCGGGTTTGATTTTGAGTGCCTTTTGATACATTTCTATTGCCTTATTGGTCTGTCCACTCTGTTCATAGAGGAAACCGAGGTTACAATATGGCTCCGCATATTGCCAACTGAGTTTGATTGCCTCTTGGTATTCTTTTGTCGCTTCTTCTATTAATCCTTGATAGGCATAGCCTGTTCCCAGCTCATTATGAAAGAGTGCCGCAATGCGGCTGTTCGGATTGATACTTAAACCAGTTTGATATTCTTTAATCTCATTTTCAAGCTTTCCCATCTTGTGATAGAGATAGCCTAGAAACAAATGTGCTTTCAGGCACTTTGGGTCCTCTTTCAATTTCTCTTTCATCTCATTAAGAAGGTCATCAATCGGAAGGTCATCCCTTCCCCAGCCGGTAAATGCTTGGCCTAGAAATTTGTAGCCATTCTTTTTGATGATTTCTTCGTATTGAGGCGCTCTCCTCAGATAGACCAGAGCCACATCATCCCAGTAAATTAAGCCCCAAGCCGGATTTTGATGCAGGTACCGGTGAATACCCCAACTTGGTGAGCCAGTTGTTGGATATTCAAGAACAAAATAATCTAGGTGATACTTATTGATTAATTGCTCAAAATTGCCCGTGGCTGTAGTAATTTCTATCCATTCTTCCATCAGATGCTTTCCACAAACATCCCCTCTGCTATCAATAAAGACCTTATGACCTCGTCCGATTATATATCCGCCCAAATTAAAAGAATTGAATATACGGCCAGTTATCCCCTCTCTTTCCAGGAAATCTAGCGCCTTTATTGGAAAAGCTTGTTCAAACACACCCAACCCAACCTTTCGCCAAATTCCCTGCCCCATATTGTGCCCCCGAATAAGACCACTAACAGCAATAAGGAGGAGAAAGAGAACGATTGTTATCTTACTCGGGAGAGAGAAAGCACGAAGTAATCTATAACTTTTGGCCTTGCTTGCTATGCTTTGGACATTATGAGTCAATAACGGAGCGGTAACAATGGCGAATAAGGGGATAAAGCGGACCGCCTGAGATGATAAAATTCCAAAAGCCGCGAAGAGAACAAAATTGGTAGGGTCAAAGTTTTTCCAATTCACAAGAAAAGAGACTGCAGTGAATAAAAAAACTATCTTGAAATAGAGTATGATAGTTACCCCTTGCTGAGATGGATGAAATATGGAGTGATACTCCGAGATAAACTCAAGGGGCAAGCCCGCTTCTGGCGGGACGAAAAACACGAACTTGAACGGGAGCAGTAAGAGATGATAGGTAGCCGGATTGAGCAAGCAAATGAAAAGAGAACTAACATAGAGAGCAAAAAGGAAGCAAAGATAGGACGCCTCAGGCAGGGGGTTCCCTCCCTTCAACCGACTTGAGGGGAAAAATCTCGCTATTCTCCAGCGAATAGTCTCGCCTCCAAGAAAAATCGCTAAAACCAGCAGGCCAAAGAAAAAGCCAAAATGAAAATTAGCCCAAAGAAAAAAAAGAAGTAGAATTAAAAACACTGGAAACGATAAAAACTTCCTCCCGGCTTTTCCTTGATACTTTAGCCGAAGGAGAAAAAATAAAAGTAAGGACACAAAGAGAAAAGTAACCAATTGAGCCCTTACCTCAAATCCATTTTGGCTTAACAGGATAGTCAAGGTGAGAATAAACGATGAGAGATAAATGTCTGCCTTAAACACGTTTCTCAAAATTTGAAAGAGAACAAAAAAAACAGCCATGCAGAGGAGAAACTTGAAAATGATAAGTCCATTAACTCCGCTCACGGTGTAGAGGAGAAAAGAGATAAGAGCAAATAGCCACTCATGAGTCAACCAAGGACGGCCGTAGACGGTATAAGTAAAGATGTCTGTCTTTGGAATAGTCTTTTCTTTCAGAATGTATTCACCAGTCTTAAGGTGCATCCAGATATCTATGTCCGCCAATTTGGTTATCGTCATTGTCGCCAAAAAAGCCAGTAAAAGAAACATCAGAGCATATTTAGCGAGATCCTCTTTTGAATTTCCGCACATTGAATTATCCAGGCTGTTGATTTATCCAAACCAACATTTGGGAGTTATCCATCATAGTCTCATTTCTTCAACTCTTCCCTTGCTGGTGAATTAGGGTTAATTTGCACTGCCTTCCTCCACGCTTCTCTAGCCTTTTTTCGTTGACCTATTTGTAAATAAGCATACCCCAGCCTGTTATAAACCCATTCATCTAACGGAAACACCTTTAAACTTCTTTTATAAAATTTTATAGCGTTTTTATAATCTCCAATAGTCTCGTATGTATATCCCAGATTGCCATACGCCTCTATTATCTGGGGGTCAAGTTTGAGAGCATTCTTATAGGAGATAATTGCCTGGCTATAGTTTCCACTTTTATAATAACAATTCGCTAAATTATTGTGAAATCCACTTTTGTATGGGTTTTTGGAGATAGCCTTTGCATAATTAAAAATTGCTTCTCTTATTTCTCCTTTCTTTTCATAGAGCCGGGCTAAAATAGTATAGGCAACGGCACAGGAAGTATCTTCTTTCACTCTTCTCTTTGCCTCCGGAAAGAGAGAATCTACCGGTGTCCTTCCGCTTTCCATAGTTACAGGATTCAATTTCGGATATTCATATTTACTTATGAGGTCTTTGTAGATGTTTGCTCTTCTGAGATACAGTAAAGAGACATCATCCCAATAAACTAAGGCATACTTATTAGAGTTATTTAAGAGATGGTGCAAATTCTTCCTTATCATTTCTCTGGTCGGATAACTCAGAAGGAAGAAATCTATCTTGTATTCCTCTATTCTTTCTTCGGCTTTGCTTTGGACTCTTTGAATCATTACATAATCTTCAAACAGTTTTCCGCGGTAAACATCCCCCCGGCCGTCAATAAATACTGACACTCCTTTCCAGATTAGATAATCTCCAAATTCATAGGCATTGAATATCCTTCCCGAAATTTTATTTTCCTCAATGAACTTTACTGCCTTTCGGGGGAAAAACCTCTCTTCTTCTATACCTAAACCTACCTTTTCCCATACACCTCGTCTCCTATTTTCACCGGAAAGAATGATGTTGACACCATAATGAAGCACTAAAGCAACCATCAATATAGTAATAGGTATTCTAAAATATACCTCGCCGTGGCTCATCTCTCGCATAGAGCGCAGAATATTCGTATAGAAAGCAGTCCGCCGTGGTGATTTTCTGCGGTCTATGCAAATTTTTTGCGTAGTGTGTGAATAACATTTTTCTTTCCAGAAATTGACCAGATTAAAGCCTGTGATTGGCAAAGCAAGAATAACAAATGGCGGAATTGCCTTTATATGGGAGCAAGCAGATAGAGCACAAAAGATAAAAATCAAAAAATAACCAATTTTTAACCTCTTAAAATTTAAAACAAAAGAAATTCCTGAGATGAAAAGAAAAACTTTTAGATAACCAACCATTTTTAATCCATAATTTGACGGATGAAAAGGAGAAAAGAATTCCCTGACTACGCCGTACATAAACCTTGTCTCCGCGGGAGAAAATAGGTGTTTTAGGAAGATTAGAAAGACATTATATATATGTGGATTTAATAATGATGCAACCAAAGATAAAAGTAAGAGCGCAGTTAAAGAATAGATATATTTATTGGGTCTAAATTTTTGTTGAGTTAACTCCCCGAGAATAAATAAGAATAGGAGGAATAGACCAAGAGAAAAACCGATATGGAGGTTCACCCATAAAATAAAATATAGGGGAATCTCCCAGAAGAGACGACCAAGAGGCTTAGTTGGGCTCATCTCAGAAATCCGGCAAAAAAGAATGGCTAGGAAAAGAAAAGTGAACATCTGAGCTCGCTCAGACCATCCAATTTCCCCAGTTTGAATTGCCAGAAAAGAAAGAAAAAATACAAGAAGCGGGTTCGCTCCGAGTCTTCGCGAGAGCCGGTATAAAATGAGAAAGGTAGCAGAAATCACCAGCGTTTTAAAAAGAATAAATAGCGCTGGTCCCCCTAATAAATAGAGGAGATAAAAGATTATAGCCGAGAGCCATGAATGGCTGAGCCAAGGCTTACCCTTAGCCGTCCAGGTAAAAGGATCTTCCTTAGGAATCGCTTGATTTTTTAAGATATACTCCCCTGTCTTCAGATGGAGTCCAAGATCAGGGTCGTTTATCTTGTAAATTGTCTTTAAACAAAGAAGAAAGAGCAAAGCCAAGATGAGGGTGAATTCCAATATATTTTTAATTTTCATACTCAGGATGTTGATTTAACCTCTGACAGGATTTACAGGATTGACTATATGGATTTCCTAGAAAGCGACTCTAATTTGAAGTGAAATTTCTGTGTCTTCAATGCTTTCAGTGGTTAAATTTTTTCCTTTTAGATACTTTTTCTTTATTGTCTTCTCTATTGTCTCAACCAAAAAATCAATTCGTCTCAGCCCGCCGGCTATCCGGCTGAAATCGGAATAAACATCATATTTTCTGACTTCAAACATTTTCCTTGATGGCATTTTGTTGCTCTTTTCCCTACAAATGATACCCAAATAACCGAAATAGGGCTAGCCCGGTATCCTGAAGAAATCTTACCACTCTGTTTAAGAGAAGACTAGCCCGGAAAAATCGCTCATTAAAATCTATTATCTTCTCTCTCAAAAGGTAAGGTAAAAGAAAAAAAGGGATAATCCCATACTGCCACTTAGTTACCGGTCCACTCATCCAGTAGAGGAGCGAATTTAAGTAGCGGTTCTTCTTCTTAATAAGAAGATGCCCCACCGTATCAAAAAAATCAAGGTCAAAGGCTGAATCTCTTTCAAATTTGATAATTCCATCACTTTTGGCTTTGAGATGCAATTCAAAACCCGGCAGTAAGATAAGGTTGAAGACCTGATTAAGATAAGGTTTGGGAAGCCTTCTTAAAAGAGCAATCGTAGATTTTATGTCTTCTCTTGTTTCATAAGGATTGGAGATAATAAAATGGTAGTTGGGAATTTTCATCCGGTTCCGATACTGGTTGATAATCCTGCTCGCGTTTAAGACCTGTTCCACTGAAATCTCCCTCTTATAAATCTCCCGATTAATCCTTTCACTCCCGCTTTGAATGCCTATTTCTATCTTCACCATTCCAGCCGAAATTAAAAGTTCTGTCTTCTCTTTATCCACCGTGGCTGGGCTAGTAAAGCATTCAAAGGGAATAGCCACTCTTTTCTTATATTCGGTGGAAAAAAACCGAAGTTCCTCAATTGTTCTTATCAAAAATGCATCGTCTCCAAAGTAAAGATAACGGAGTGAAGGAAATCTCTTCTTTAACTCTACTAATTCTTCAATCACCCTGGCAAAATTCATCTTTCGGATATAGGGACCCTTATTCTGATAGAGATTCCTGAGATAGCGATTGCAACAATAACTACAGGAATGAGGGCAACCCCGCGAAGTATTGACGACAATCTGTCCTTTCAAATCTTTTTCCTTCATCTTTAATATATTTTGTCCTCGCAAAATATAGTGGTCTTCCAAATCATAATCTAAGAAAGGAAGGGTATCTAAATTGCCCATTAAGGGACGAAAGGGATTGGTAATAATTTGATTTTCTTTCCGAAACCAGAAATTCTCAATTTCTGAATAGTCTCTTCTCTGCTCCAGACATTGGACCAAGTTTAGGAAAGCCTCTTCTCCTTCCCCTAAACAAACCATATCTGCATATTTCAGACAATCTAGGCTCTGGACCGTAGCATGGATTCCACCCCAGACAATGGGAATGCCTAAGGGTTTGAGAAATTCAATCACCCGCTTGGCCCGATTGGCATTACTGGTCATTGAGGAAACCCCAATGATATCCGAATCTCTCACTAAATTCACTAAATTGGCTAACACCTTTTGAGAATAGTTGGTCTTATATTCACCTCGTGACCAGCTTGCCAAAGGCAAGAAGACCAGCCGACAGGAATATCCCTCTCTCTTCAGGAAAGCAGAAATAGACCTTAAGCCGAGGGCAACTTCAGTATCAACAGAAATAAGTGAAATCTTCATTTGCCTCTATTACTTCCAGAAAACCTGACTTTTGAGGCGCAAAAAAACCTCTCCTAAGAATTGCCTCAACAAAATGGGGTCAAAGAGAGTCTTCTTGGGAATGAGCCAGAAGAAGCGTATAATCCGCCAAGGGTTACTAAAGTAAAACCTTCGGCTGCTCCTCTTAGAAATCTTCCTTAAATCTATTCCCGTAACCTCTTTGTAAAACGAGGATGGAGTATAAAATGTCATTTTCGCCAGATTTTCATCAAATAATGGTGGATATACCTTCTTGGCTATGGTGTAAAGTTCTGTTCCAGGAAAAGGAACAACCTCAAATAAACCTTGGGTATGAAGTTTAGAATGTAGAGAAAAATTAATCGTCTGTTGGATTTCTTCTAAGGTTTCAGTAGGAAAACCAATCATAAAAAAGCCATTCACTAATATACCTGCTTTATCACTTAATTCAATTATCTTTTGGACCTTTTTTAGATTGAGATTTTTCTTTAGCATCTTCTGAATTCGGGGTGAGGCGGTCTCTACGGCAAAGGTGAGATAATAAGCCCCGGCAGTCTTCAGCTTTAAGATAAGCTCTTCATCCATTAGGTCACCCCGCAAACCATTG
>JBFLXN010000239.1:0-3314 GCA_040755715.1 Candidatus Edwardsiibacteriota bacterium | reverse complement strand
TGCCAATCCGCAGACGCTTACTTACTCTGCTTTTCGTGGTTCTGTGATACATACAATTTTAGAGAACATCGCACAGAGCAGTTTTCAGGGTGGTAATGTAAAGGTAGACCTTGCGATTGATGAAGTGTTAAATGACTTTATTACAGAGAAACGGATTTACAAGGAATTTCCACTGACCGCTAAAAAATTAGTCAAAGTTTCAGGGCAGATTGATATTTATCAAAAGTCCACCAATACACTTCACGACTACAAGACAATGGCTGATAATGGAATTTATTTTTTAAGTAAAGGGCAACTTAAAGAAGAGCATATAATTCAAACCAATTTTTACAGGTGGCTATTAACTGGCATTTTACCTGTTGATAAAATCAAAATACACTACATTACGATGGGCAAAGTGCTTACCACAGGGACACATTGTGAATTTATTGACAGAGGCAAAGACAAGTCATTTGACTTGCCTGATGTTCCGCTGGTACCAGAAAAAGAGTTTTTGTCTCTGGTTCGTCCTAAAATTATCGAGATGGTAGAGGCATTTGAGGAAGGTGTGCCACCTTCTGCTGATGGCGGAGATGCGGGCTGGAGGTGCAAGTTCTGCGAATTTACAGACGGGTGCGACTGGTATGAGCAGAATGTCCGGAGTAAAATACCCAAAATCAATGGCAATGGGATAAAGGAAGTTCCTGAAGTAGTGGAGGTGATATAATAGCGATTTCAGGCGGTAAAAATGCACCGATATGCTTACCTCAAAGAAAAAAAATTTACAAAATGAAAAAATGATGTCGCATTTTGGTTTCTGAAATCCTTGTATAATTAGGTGAGAAATATGAAAACGATTTACAAAAACGATAATTTTGAATTCAAGGGTTTTTGGAATTGCGTGTCAAAATGTGGGGTGCAGGTAGACATAGAGCGTTGCGGAGATATTATTGACAAAGCGGTGGTGACACTTACAGAACTACCTGATAATCCTGGCACTTCCATAACAGATGCGGTTGAAATTGTAGCGACAGAAGTATATCGTCGGGTATTAGGCGATGTTCCACCCAACAAAATTGAATGGATAGAACATTATCCTGCATCAGAACATTTTAACGAAACATTTGACAAGGTTATCTTGGGCTGGAAGGTAGAATTTTACTCGCAGAGGTGGCAGAAATGAGAGAGCTTAAAGTGCTTATATTAGATTTAGAAACGCTTAAAAATCCCGACGAAGTCGGAGGCTGGGGCAACTGCTGGAAGATGGGAATATCCGTCTTAGGAATGAAATGTCTACTGGTTGACGCTAACGGCATTCATCAGGCGGAACGGACTTACGATATTTATACAGACCCGATTTCTGTTCACAGAGATACGATTATCAACAGACGGCTTGATTGGGCTAATGTTATAGTCAGCCACAACGGGTTATCATTTGACTACAAAGTTTTAGTTGGTGCATTGAATTTGTCTTGGGACTGGGCAAAGGAAAATCTTGTGCCGAAAACGATTGATTTCTGTTGGCAAATCAAAATCAGACACGATGTCCGAATTTCGCTTTCCAATGTTGCCACAAGGACAACTGGAACAAAGCATATTAAAGCACTGCCAGGTGATAGAATAGTTGAGTATTGGCGGAGTGGCGACCCCGCAAAAAAACAAGAAGTAATTCAGCACTGCATAGACGATGTTGAGTGGACTTCCGAGATTTTCGTAGAAATGTATAAAAGGACAGAGTGGGCGAAAGGTGTGCCGACGGGCAGGATTACTTTTTACAACCCATACGAAGCGGAGAAAAGAAAAAACGGCGATGAATCCGAGGAGGAAACGAAACGCCGGATCACCGGTAACTGCGTTATATCGTATCCAAAAAAAATGCAGGAGTTTTTGATTGAATTAAAGCAGATTAAAAAAGACCCTGTTTTATCAATGTCTGGTCTGGGGAAAGAAATATGGAAAGATGTTGACGCTGATGATTATGTTAAAGGATTACGGGAGGGCTGGTAAAGATGAATAAAAAGAAATGGAAAAACAAAAGATGTAAAACCTGTTCACACTATTGGATAGAAAGAGACGACTGCTGGTTAAAAGAAAGTGTCAGGCTAAAAAAAGGCAAATGTGATTTGTGGGCGAAGCGTAGACCGAACTGGAGGCGGTTTGGATAATATGACAAATTAGAAATGCGATATTATTGGCTGTGATAATATCGGCAAAATTGAAATTTTAGTCGGGAGTATCGGTGAGAATGAATTTTACGCTACTGTGTGTGAAAAACATTATACACAAATATATCCGACGGAAAAAGAGAAAGAGGAGGTGAGAAAGGATGAATAATGTGGTATTAACAGGCAACATTGTCAGAGACGCGGTATTGCGGGAGACAACCACCGGCAAGCAGGTCTGCGATGTCAGGTTTGCTGTCAGAGAAGACAGAAAGCCCGATAGTGTTGAAACTACTTTTGTAGATTTGACAATCTGGGGCGAGCGTGCCGAAAAACTTGCACCGCATTTGACAAGAGGGAAAGCACTTGCTGTTAGTGGTCGGCTGGAAATCAGAACTAACACGAAAGGCGACAAGACCTACAAAGATGTTAAGGTTGTAGTCAACGAGCTGGAATTCCTTTCTAAAAAAGAGAAAGGAGTTTCAAGTGCGACTGGCGCCGAAGAAGTGCCGTTTTAGTAAAGGCAGGTAGAAAGGTAGAGAGGTAGAAAGGTAGAGGGGAACAGCATTACCCTTCTACCCTTCTACCATTTACCTTCTACCTGCCGTTAAGAGGAGGTAAAGTTGAACTTGTATCAATTTGTTGTTTTATCTCTGATAGAAAAAATATCAGGGAAACGAGGGCGGGGAACAGTTATCGGAATCTTGCGTGGGAGCGACAGGCGGAGCATTCGCTCACTTAAAAATAGTGATAACGCACCCGACGAAAGGTTCAGCGGGATTATGGAACGAGTGCCGAATAAGGTTCTGCTCGCTATTTCCGATGAATTGCTTGAAGTAGGACTTATTGAAATTGTGGAGGACAATATTAACGGGCGATGGTATCCGCTGGTGTATATCACAGGCAAAGGTCGGGATGCACTTAAAGAGAAGCAGTCAGAGTTTTTGGCTGAACTTGAAAAGATACTCAACGCCAACAAAGTGCTAATTGATTTTCAGTCGGAACTCATTCCGAAAGGAGATGACGCTGATGACAGAAAAAGAGACAGAGAAGATGACGGATGACGAATGCCAGATGACGAATAATTCTGACGAGGATTATGCCCAGTGGTATAAGGAATATACCCAGCGGGCTAATAAAAAAAATCCTACGCCACTTGCTGTCTATAAAATT
>JBFLXN010000238.1:0-3326 GCA_040755715.1 Candidatus Edwardsiibacteriota bacterium | reverse complement strand
AATAATTTTCGCTCATTTGGTTTTAATTTAACTTGATTTTTTATTTTCAAGTATACCACCTCCTTTTGGAGGTAGTATATCATAAATAATTTAATTTGTCAAGAACTTATGTCATAAAGCACTAGTTCATCGTTGATAGTTGATAGCCTTAGAGATTGCTTTTGAGTTTACTACCAACCATCAGCTACGAACTGTTTTTATTGGCGGTGGGGGTAGGATTCGAACCTACGGTCCGGTTAATGCGGACTCTGGTTTTCAAGACCAGTGCCATAAACCGCTCGGCCACCCCACCCTCAACTACAACTCAGGAGTTTTTTAGTTCGGAGTTCAGAGTAAAATCTTTAAATCTCCAAACTCCGAACTCTTAACTCCTAACTATTCTGTTGGTCTTAGCAAATTCTAAGGAAGCCTTGACGAACTCCCTGAAGAGCGGATGCGCTCTTAAAGGACGGGATTTGAATTCTGGATGAAATTGACAGCCGACAAACCAAGGATGCTCCCTTAATTCTATCATTTCCACTAAATTTCCATCTGGGGAAAGTCCACTGAAGACAAGGCCTTTTTCTTGTAGTTCTTCTCTATAATCATTGTTCACTTCGTAGCGGTGGCGATGTCGTTCACTGATTTGTTTTTCACTGTAGGCTTGATAGGTTTTTGTCCCTGAAATTAGGCAACAAGGATAAGCACCTAAACGCATTGTCCCACCCTTGTTAGTGACGGCTCGCTGTTCCGGAAGGAAATCAATCACCGGATATTTTGTGTTGGCCTCAAATTCAGTACTATTAGCACCTTCTAAGTTACAAACATTCCGCGCAAATTCAATCACCGCCACTTGCATACCGAGGCAAATACCAAAGAAAGGAATTTTTTTCTCACGAGCAAACTTGACTGCCTCAATCTTTCCCTCAATTCCCCTCTCACCAAAACCACCAGGGACTAATATTCCCGAAATGTCCTCAAATTGTTTTTCCACATTTCCCGGATTAAGATTCTCTGCGTCTATCCAGACCAAATCTACCTTTGCTTCATTCTCAATTCCAGCGTGAGTAAAGGTTTCAACAATACTTTTATAAGCATCCTTGAGATTAACATATTTGCCGCAAATAGCAATTTTGACAGTCCCTACTGGATTCTTGATTCGCTGGACTATCTTTTCCCAGTTCTTTAAATCTGGTTTGTGAAATCCTATACCTAAGAGGTGAACAATAATTTCATCTAATCCATCTTGATGAAACACCAAAGGGATTTCATATATAGAATCTACATCTCTGGCTTCAATGACCTCTTCGGAGGAGACATTACAAAAGAGTCCAATCTTTTCTTTTATTTCTTTAGAAAGGGGTCTTTCAGTTCTACAGACAAGAATATCCGGTTGAATTCCGATTTCACGCAATTTATTCACACTGTGTTGAGTGGGTTTTGTCTTCAATTCTCCAGAACCTTTAATAAATGGCACTAAGGTCAAGTGGATATAGAGAACATTTTCTCGACCTACATCCAGACGGAATTGCCGAATCGCTTCAAGGAAAGGAAGGCTTTCTATATCACCAACGGTTCCACCAACTTCAGTGATGACTACATCTACTTCGTCCTTGCCACCTAACTTACGGATTCTAGCTTTGATTTCTTCAGTGACATGGGGGACCACTTGCACCGTTTTACCCAAATACTCTCCTTTTCTCTCTTTGGCGATAACAGTTTCGTAGATTTGCCCGGCGGTGAGATTATTGTCTTTGGTGAGAGGAATATCAATGAATCTTTCATAATGTCCGAGGTCTAAATCTGTTTCGGCGCCGTCATCGGTGACGAATACTTCACCATGTTGAAACGGATTCATCGTTCCAGGGTCAACATTCAGGTAAGGGTCAAACTTCTGAATGTTCACCTTGAGTCCTCTGGACTTCATCAAGAAACCGATGGAAGCTGAAGCGATGCCTTTTCCCAGAGAAGAAACTACCCCCCCCGTGACAAAAATAAATTTGACCTTTTTAGTAGTAGCCATCAATTATATGCCCGCAAAAATCAAAATATCAAAAATTAAATATCAAAATCACATACCAAAATTCAAAGATAAGAGAGATTTTTAAATTTTCAATTTTGGTTTGTCATTTTGATTTTTGATATTTGATATTTAATTTTTTCTAAGTCCTCTGGAAGGTCAATCGGCAAAGAATCAAAGTCTGTTCTGATTACTTTAATCTTAACTCCGTTTTCTATCGCCCTTAATTGTTCTAACTTCTCTACTTTCTCCAGAAGGCTCGGAGGCCATTGAGTAAAATTTAAAAGAAAATCCTTGCGGTAGGCATAAATACCTATATGTTTCAAAAAAATACCAAGATTAAATTCTTCTTTTTCACGAAAACACGGGATGATGGCCCGGGAGAAATACAAGGCGTAATTATCCTTATCAATCAATATTTTGACGGTGTTAGGATTCTCCAGTTCTTGTCTGTTACTAAACCTTGTGGCTAAAGTAGCCATCAATAAGTTATCATCATTAAGCATCGTCTGGGCTAACTGGTTAATGATAGCAGGTTCAATCAGCGGTTCGTCTCCCTGTATATTGATGACAATCTGGCAATCTATGTTTCGTACGGTTTCGGCTACCCGGTCAGTTCCAGACTGGTGACTCGGTGAAGTCATCGCCGCCTCACCTTTAAATTCTCTTACAATTTGATAAATTCTTGTGTCATCAGTAGCCACAATTACTCTTTCAAGAAAAGAAGACTGTTTGGCTCTTTCGTAGACCCATTGAATCATTGGCTTACCGAGAATTTCTGCCAGTGGTTTACCTGGGAAACGGGTTGAATTATATCTCGCCGGAATCACACCGACAATTTGCATATTGCTCTGTCAAGATATTAGCCACAGATTAACCCCGTTAGAAATCTTCTCTAACTTACATTTTGCAAGTTTAGTCTTGGAATTTTCCCATACTTTTTGGTAATTTCTAACGGGGTTAACACAGAAATACGGAAACTAATAGAACCCCGATTAAATCGGTCTGTGTTATTTTGTATAATTCTGTGGCTTTATTCAAATTCCGATACTTCAAGTAAATAACGCTGGGATTACAGCGATTACTGACGACGACTTATCTCCGTAATCTGTGTTTTTATCACCGTAATCAAAGATTGTTAGGGTTTTTCAACAATCTCATTATACATTTTCAAAAGCGTGATTGTCAAGTAAAAAAATTGGGGCTTCACCGATTTCGGTGCAAATTCTGAGTTATTTTTGGAGCATTATAATATTCCCAGAACAAGTAACTCAGAAAATCTTAATAGCGTTTGGCGCCAGATTGAAGTAGCTCACTTCGGTTTTAG
>JBFLXN010000237.1:0-3335 GCA_040755715.1 Candidatus Edwardsiibacteriota bacterium | reverse complement strand
AGTAAAGAGAAAGACGGAAATTACAAAAAGTTTTCTGAAAATAGGAGATAAAACCAAAAACAAAAAGCTTTATTAAGATGAATCCCCTATAAATAAAAAACCAGAACCGACGACAAGATTTGTTTCCGCAAATAGAACAAAATCGTTCATCGTTCAGTCCCGGCGTTGAACAAATCTGTTCGAAAGATGGAAACATTTATATAGCAGTAATTATAATATTTTCTATGACCATTACAGATGATGGGAAAATAGATATACATAATAGCACGAAGAACTACGACAGAGCACTCAAATCCTTGGAAAGGGACAAGAAAATAATAGCCGAGAACAAAAGGCTCATTTTTGCATTTCTCAAAGACTGTGAGACAGGCAAGACTATAAAGAATAAGTCTAAGAAAAAGATAGGTGCGAAAAGATGCAATAGACTTCTTGATATGTTGAAATTTATCTCAAATACTATAAACAAAAGATTTAACAAACTATCCCAAGAGGAATTGGAAAGATTTATCTTGGAATTTGAAAATGACAGATATAAGAAGAAAAACAAAAAGAAATTCAGTGAAGCGACAAAAAACTACTATAAGATAGGTTTCAGAAAGTTTGGAAAATGGATGAAAGAAAAAGGGATAAACAACCTTGACTTCTCGTTTATGGAAACATATGAAAAAATAAAAGAAATTCCAGCATTTACAAGAGAAGAAATAGAAAAAATGATAAATAAAACTTCTCTTGTAAGAGACAAAGCATTAGTTATGTTGTTGTTTGATTCTGGGGCAAGAATTGAAGAGTTTCTGAACATAAGATTGAAACACCTTACAAAGAAAGAAGACTATTATATGATAAGGATAGAATTCTCAAAGACTAATCCGAGAACAATAAGTATTCCGATGTCCACAAAACTCCTTGAGGCTTGGCTACAAGAGCATCCCGACAAGAAAAACCCAGAGACACAGCTCTTTCCTATGAGCTATGACCATGTAAGAATGACATTGAAAAGACTTGCAAAGAAGGCATTGAACAAAGACATAAAAATTCATCATCTAAGACATTCATCTGCT
The DNA here is from genome assembly GCA_040755715.1 of Candidatus Edwardsiibacteriota bacterium. GTDB lineage: Bacteria > Edwardsbacteria > AC1 > JBFLXN01 > JBFLXN01 > JBFLXN01. The sequence continues at coordinate 2,277 of JBFLXN010000237.1, read as the reverse complement.
ACTTATTATTGTCATAAACTTACGCCATATCAGTTATGCTACAGATATGGTTGGAGCATGGCAAGCAAACAACCGGCAAGATATATAGACAGGGAAGGCATCCACGAAGAGCAAACTGCAGAAATAGTAAAGACAGACGAGGTCAGTAAGATTAAAAAGGAAAACCAAGAAATCAAAGAAGACTTAATAAGACTCAAAGAGGAAAACAATAATATATGGAAACTCGTAGAAAAGTTGAATCTTACAAGCAAAATCACCTATGAAGCGATAAATGAAAATCCAGAGGTTAAGAAAGAGATAGTAAAGGTAATCAAAAGAATGTTATCTAACTCGAATATTCCATTGTCTTTCTCACTAAAGCCAGCTTAACTTGCGAGCAACTCAGTGACCTTTCGTCCTTTCTTGGTAAGCCAAAATCTTACTCCTCTTTTGCCCTCAGCAACACGAAACAAAATTCCTTTTCTGACGAACTGTTTCAATGCCCTGTAAACTTCAGTTCTCGGCGTGATTCCTAATTCTTCTTTTCTGAAATAGCCAAAGACCTCTCTTGCCTTGAATGTTTCGTTGTTCTTTACAATCCTTCCAATTATCTTCAAATATTCTCTCTTACCTTTTCCAGCCAAAACCCAACCATATAGTTTCCAATCTATTTTTTCTGGCTCTAAATAATTAGAAGAAATTCTTTGAACATCACCTACATCTTCTGACAAGCACTTTCTTAACCTCTTACCTATCTCTGTAAGTGCATATATCCTTCCTGTTCTTGCAAAAGAAACAAGGCATTTGACAATGCCTTTTTCAGCAAACTCTTTCAGAACATAATTTACATAATTGCCTCTCAAGCCAGTGATTCTTTTCAACTCAGAAGGATTCAGTGGCTTATACATAGATAAGATTATCTTTTGTTGTCTTGCATTCAGACCATTCAAAAGTTTTCTAAATGAGTTTGTAGATAACACAATCAACTCCCAAAATCGCTATTAAAGAGCGTTGTAAGCAATCTTTACAGTGAGGCTCTCTTCAGAAAGCACTCCCTTAGCCATAGACTAACGCAGAATTCACCACCTTTAAATTACACCGATACTTTTTTTGCTTTTAATTCCATATCTTATTCCCCCTCCTCTCCTATTAGAATTAAATCTAACACTTTAGAAACACTAAACTTACAAACCAGACGGCCACGCGCTTCAGAGAAGATTTTCATACAACTCATCCTAAATTCACATAGGATAGGATAAGAAAGGACACAATGTATACATAAAGCGATTTTCCACGACATTTTGCTTGACTTTGCCAACCAGTCGGGTTATAATAAAAAGGAACTTTCAAAGCCTCAGGTGTTCATCGATTTTGACCTATATTCAAGATTCACTAAAAAAGTCTATCCCTGTCGTTCAAGACAGACTTTCTCATAAGAATTGTTGAGTTGAATGTTCCTTGGTCATCTTATGTATGCAATAATATCCGTCATTTTCTTTATAATCATTTATTTTCTTTTTTACGTCTTTGTTTTTCACTTTGCAAAGAACTATCCTTCTAAAAGGGCTTTTGAAAATGATTTTAAGATGCTACTTTCTATCGCCGTGCTTATCGCTTTTTTTCTTCTTTTCTTTTTCTTCAGCTTAAGAAAAATAGGAGGAGGCTTGCTTTCATATTATGCATCCCTTTTTTCAGCACTTTCTGATGGAGCCAAATTTCAGGGAGGGAAAAGAACCCTTTTCCTATTTTCTGCTTTGTTTGTTCATCTCGGCGGGATAGTCATTCCAGCCCTTACTCTACTTTATTTCCGGTTCTCCACATGGTTATGGCTACTCTCAGTTGCCTCCAGGAGAAAGAAATGGAAAGAATCAACCAGTAAAACACGGAGTCTGGAGGAAATAGAAGCTCTCTGTCGGGACACTCTCCGAAGAGGAGATCTTGAATACTCGGTTAGGTTTCTCCTTGCACGTGACACTGGCCGATTCGATGCCTCGCCAGGTTGTCAGATTGTAAAAAAGGGTCAAGAAATATTTCTAATCATTTATGACAGCTTATTAGAATCATTTGAATCAGGCAAGTTAAACAAAGGTGAAATCCAAGCTATATTTTCCCATGAGATAAGCCACATCTATCATGGTGACTATCTTTTCCCTCTATGGGGGAAGTACTTAATATATAGTTACTGGTGAAAAATTATTTATTCCAACAAAAAATAGTGATTTCCAGTCTGATTATTTCTTGAGTATCCTCGGAAATTATGATATAATTTAAATGTCAAAAAATTTCCGAGGAGGTTAA
>JBFLXN010000236.1:0-3364 GCA_040755715.1 Candidatus Edwardsiibacteriota bacterium | reverse complement strand
TATATCTTCTCATCTGTTCCATATTTGGCTATATCTATTGGCCATACATCTCTCTGACATTTCGTCCGCCTAAGGCGGACTAATTGGCTTTGCAATTCTTCTATAGCTATAAACATTTTGCTCCTAACGGAGCTCTCAAAAATTCACTCTCTCCTAATGTTATTTATTAAGGAGTTAGGAGTAACAGTGTAAAACATTTATCGCTCTCATTAGTAAAACAGGAGGCAAATAAAAAATGGTACCGAGAGCTCTTCTAAGGGCGTGGACAGCCCTTCTTTTAATATCTCTGTCTATCTGGCAAGATTGTTCGGCATCGCCGTTTACCCCCCCCAAAGTCTATCGGGAGAGATTGAAAAATGGACTATTAGTATTGATTGTTGAACGACCCCAATTGCCAATTGTCAATTTGAGCTTGATGATTAAAAGTGGAGCGACTGCGGAGAGAGAGGAAAAGGCAGGATTGGCTAATCTGGTCAGCGCACTTTTGACCAAAGGCACCAAGAACAAAACTGCCGGAGAAATCGCCGAAATGGTGGATTTTCTTGGAGCAAAACTTTCAACCCGATGCGAGCATGATGCTTCCTACCTGAGCCTTTCTATGTTAAAGAAAGATTTTGCTGCCGGATTGGATATTTTTTGTGACTTACTCTTAAATCCCACTTTCAAACAAGAAGAATTAGAAAGGAGAAAAAGTGAAATAATAGCCGAACTCATTCGTCGCAAAGACGACCCTCATCTTGTAGGGCAAGAAACTTTTAACGAAACAATCTTTGGAAGACATCCGTATCACTGTCCGGTAGAGGGATACACCAATACGGTCAAAGAGATTATGCGCACAGATTTAGAAGACTTCTATCAAAATTTTTATCGCCCCAATAATTCTGTTTTAGCCATCGTCGGTGATGTAAAGAGAAAGGAGGTTTTGACACAAATAAAAAAACTTCTTAAGGTATGGGAAGCAAAATTTGTCTTCTCTTTAAGTTATTCACCTCCTTCTACTTTTCAAAAAAGTCAACTAAAATTTGTTCAAAAAAAGCTCAGTCAGGCTTATATTTACTTAGGGTTTGTCGGCCTCAGTCGGAAAAATCCTGATTTTTATGCGGTGAGGTTAATGAATTATATTCTTGGAGGCGGGGGTTTTGCTTCAAGAATGACCAACAATATTCGGGTGAAACAAGGTTTGGCTTATGATGTTGATTCCTATTTTGAGGCCCGTCTCCAACCCGGCCCATTTGTCGCCTCACTTCAAACAAAAAATGAGAGCGCAGATACCGCTCTCAAGAGTTTGCTTTATGAAATGAGACGTCTGCAAGAAACACCTGTGAGTGAAGAGGAGCTCTCTGAGGCAAAATCCTTCTACACCGGATTTCTGCCATTCAGAATTGAAACCAATGAATACCTTTCAGAACTTTTATTAGCCATTGAATTACATAATCTGGGTCAAAACTACTTTCAGGATTATTTTAGAAAGATAGAAGAAGTGACAGTGGAAGATATCCAGAGGGTAGCACGAGAATATTTATGTCCTGATAGGTTCACTTTGGTAATCGTGGGGGATACTACAAAAATTAACTTAAACTTGCTGGAACTAGAAAGATAGAAACAAAAAAGCAAGTCTACGAAGACATCCTATAAGACTCACCGCGGAGACACATAACACATTTTACATAACACAACTTTTCTGCGCTTGCTCTACTACTTCATAGACCTCGTGGCTACGGCAGGGCTTGGTCAGGACATAATCTATGGCGGGCGTCTCTGAAAGTTCATTTAAATCAGAACTCCAGCCGGTGAGGAGAGAAACGAAACATCGTGGGTCAACTGTTTTAATCTTTCTGGCTAAATCTGTTCCAGAGATTTCCGGCAGGGAAAGGTCACAGAAGACCACTTCAAACCTTTCACCCTTTTCCAGTAAGTCCAAAGCTTGTCTACTTGAATCAGCCACTTGAACTTTCCAGCCTCTCTTTGATAGGATTTCAAAGAGAATTTCACGAATACCCAAGTCATCATCAATCACCAATATTCTAATCTCTTTTTCTCCTTCTGCGGGAGCTTCAGTACTCTGAACTAATTCTTCTTTTTTGGATTCACTAATTCCTGAAAGTGCTGGCAATTTTATGGTAAATTTTGTTCCTTTATCCCCCTCTTCACTTTCGCAAAAAATCTTGCCTTTGTGTTCGGCGATAATTCCCTGAACAATATTTAATCCCAATCCGCTTCCTCTTTCTTTAGTAGAAAAGAACGGCTCAAAGATTTTCTCACGAATTTCTTCAGAGACCCCAACTCCGGTATCAATGACAGAAACTTCCACCCAGCTCTGTTCTCCAGGCGGGACTTGCCAATGATAGGCGGTTTTGATGGTTAAAGTTCCTCCCTCCGGCATTGCCTCTACCGCATTGAGGATAAGATTGGTAAGAAGTTCCCGCAATTCCGAGGCATTGCCCATTATAGGGGGAATCTTATTTAACTCCGTAAGAGTCTCTATTTTTATTCCTTTTTTCTTTGCCTCACTCTTCCACTTGGGTGAGGTCATTTCCAGGGTTTGCTGGATAATGGTATTTAGGTCAAGGGCCGAAAAATCTTTGTGGGTTTTCCCTTTAGCAAGTTCAAAAAGGCGATGGACAATCTTGGCTCCATCATCAAGCGCCTGCTGGATTATCTTGAGTGAATCAATCTTTTGAGGTTCTTTCAAATCTTGGAGAAGAAGTTCAACCCTTCCGGAAACGACCGTCAAAATGTTATTAAGGTCATGGGCTACCCCACTTGATAATTCCCCTAAAATTCGCATTCTTTCCATAGCTAGGAGTCTCTCCTGCCACTCTTTCAGTTTCTTGTTGGTCTCCTCTAGTTCCTCTGTCTTATTCTCTAGTTCAATATTACTCTGTTGAAGTTCTTCATAGGCGGATTTCAGTTCTTCCTGCTTCTTCTTCATTTCTTCAAAAAATCTCGCATTCAGAGTGGCAATGATTTCTCTGTTGGTTTCGTTGATGGTTTCAAGACGCTCGGAGTCTCTCGCTCGGTGACAGAAAAATCTGCTAAGAAAATTAAAAAAAGACACCCCTTCTCTCCTTTTCAAAAGTTGCTAAAAAGAAGGGCAACGGACAAAACCTATGTAGTTTCCCCTAACCCTTATTCTTGTTTTTTTCTTCTGTGTTCTCCCTCGGTTATAACCCTTGGGCGTAGCCCACACGGGCGAGCCTACGGGCGAGGCTGTGGCTTTATTCAAATTACGAGACCGCAAGATAAACCTATATGTTATACTAATAGGTGTGGTAATTGTTTTTGTAATTGGATCTGTAAGTGTTTTTTAGTTGTTTTTGTCAGTAGCTTTGGTGTAATATTTACTATGCTAACTCCAGGTTCT
>JBFLXN010000235.1:0-3364 GCA_040755715.1 Candidatus Edwardsiibacteriota bacterium | reverse complement strand
GCCTGTTAAGTGTCATTGCGAGGAGCAAAGCGACGAAGCAATCTCTTTATTTACCATGAGTTGTCATTGCTTCGTCCCGATAAATCGGGACTCGCAATGACAAATTATCTCATTTTGCAGAACTCTACTAACAACTGAAAAGGGAGGAACAATGCGTTTTGCTAAGAGAATGAAAAGACTCGGCACCGAGACTGCTTTTGAAGTCTTGGCTAAAGCCAAAGCCTTAGAAGCCCAGGGAAAATCTATTATTCATCTTGAAATCGGCGAGCCAGATTTTGATACACCAAAAAACATTGTGGAAGCCGCTAAAAAGGCACTGGATGAAGGCTGGACTCACTACGGTCCTTCAGCAGGCTTACCAGAATTGCGTCGGGTAATTGCCGACGATATTTCTAATCGCCGGAATATAAAAGTACATCCAGACCAGGTGATAGTCACTCCGGGTGGCAAACCAATTATGTCTTTTGCTATTATGGCGATTGTTGATGAGAATGATGAAGTCATCTACCCAAATCCAGGATTCCCTATTTACGAGTCAATGATTAACTTTGTAGGAGGAAAACCTATTCCTATTCGTCTTAGAGAAGAAAACGATTTCAGACTGGATGTTAAAGAACTTGCAAAAAAGGTTACCAAGAAAACCAAGATGATTATTATTAATTCTCCTCAAAATCCCACAGGTGGAGTTCTTACTCATGATGACCTAAAATCTATTGCTGAAGTGGCTATTAACGATAACCTCTGGGTTCTGTCCGATGAAATTTACTGCCGCAGTCTCTACGAAGCAAAATTTGAAAGTATTACTCAATTTGAAGGAATGCTTGAACGAACAATCATATTAGACGGTTTTTCAAAGACTTATGCTATGACAGGTTGGCGATTAGGTTACGGCGTAACGCCGCCTGATTTGGCTCAGCACCTCGCCAAACTTATGACAAATGTGAACTCCTGCACTGCTTCTTTTATTCAGAGAGCTGGGATTGAGGGACTAATAGGTCCGCAGGATGAAGTTTCAAAGATGGTTAGTGAATTCAAACGACGGAGAGATGTAATCGTTGAGGGATTGAATAACATCAAAGGATTCAGTTGCAAAAAGCCATTAGGTGCTTTCTATGTCTTTCCCAATATCAAAGGAACAGGAAGAAGTTGCAAGGAATTGGCAGATTTTCTTTTGAACGAGGCAGGTGTTGCCTGCTTGGCGGGAACTTGTTTTGGCAAGTATGGTGATGGCTATATCCGATTTTCATATGCTAATTCTGTGGAGAACATAAAGGAAGGGCTGAGGAGAATAGAAGAAACATTAACGAAGAGAAAGTAGCAAATGAATCCAAGTGATAAAAAGATCATAGAAAAAGTAATAGAATATCGTAAGAAACTTGCTAATAAATTCCCGGATATTCCTCCGGGGGATTTACAACTTATTCTGAGGAATCTCATCAAACCAAAATCCTGGCCCAGAAGATTTCTTTTAAGGAAAATTGGAAAAGATAGGTATGTCCCCTGACGAAATAATTTTGTTAAGAATTTTGAAAGAACTAAAAGGAGCAAGATTAGAAACAATTCTGGTGGGCAATACTGCTTGTGCTCTGCAGGGTGTTCCTGTAATGACCCAAGATATTGATTTCTTTGTCAGAGATACAGTGCTGAACAGAAAAAAAATTGCTAGATTTGCGAAAGGACTCAAACTTTTCATTTCTAAATCTAATAATGCTGTGGGTGAGACAATAAGGACAGAGAATAAGGAAATAGTGGTTGATTTCGTTTTTCGCCTGGGGCCAAAACAAACATTTAACAATGTGCGGTCAAGAAGCCAATTAATAAAGATAGGTAACTTATTTTGTCGAGTGGCTTCACTTGAAGACTTGTATTTAGCCAAATCGTGTTTAGGAAGAGAAAAAGATAAAGCTCTCTTAAAGATTATAAAAGATACAATCCGGGTAAAGAACATTTTCACCAAAGAACGCTAGACGCTGGACAATAGACTCGGGACATTTTTGTAGGCGTCCAGCGTGAAACATAGGGCGTCAGGTGGAGTGCCTATTTGGGTTTTGACTTTTTGCATTTTGCAATTTACATTTTGCAATTGCTGTTAAGTTGGGGCAGTAGCTCAGTGGGAGAGCGTCCCGCCTTTGGCGGGAAAGTCGGGGGTTCAAAGATTATTGGTTGTTCACCTGAGCCAGATAGTGACTAGTGTGGTGTATCATTATAGATTTGACTTTTACATTTTGCAATTGCTGTTAAGTTGGGGCAGTAGCTCAGTGGGAGAGCGTCAGAATCGCACTCTGGAAGTCGGGGGTTCGAATCCCCTCTGCTCCACTTAGAGCCAGTTTGAGGTATCTGGCGAATTACTGGCTCTTAATCCCGAGGAGCGAAACGAAGTAGGACGGGCATCCCCCTGACTAAATCAGAGGCTGTCCGAGTGAAGCGACGAGGGACTATAGATTTTTTGATTCTATGTCTTGGTTTGTGTATGTCTTGCGGTGTCGGGACGGTTCTCTCTACGTGGGGATAACGAATGACCTGGTTGGTAGGACTATTGAGCATAATAGGGGCAAGGGTGCAACATTCACGCGTGGAAGAAGGCCGGTGGCCCTCGTATGGTGGGAAGAGTTCGCGAGCAAATCCGAGGCGCGCAAGAGGGAGATAGAAATCAAGTCCTGGAGCAAATCCAAAAAGGAAATGTTAGTCGGGGGTTTCCCTCAGCCTACGGCTTCGGGATAAACAAATCCCCTCTGCTCCACTTAGAACCAGTTTGAGGTATCTGGCGAATTACTGGCTCTTAATCCCGAGGAGCGAAACGAAGTAGGACGGGCATCCCCCTGACTAAATCAGAGGCTGTCCGAGTGAAGCGACGAGGGACTATAGATTTTTTGATTCTATGTCTTGGTTTGTGTATGTCTTGCGGTGTCGGGACGGTTCTCTCTACGTGGGGATAACGAATGACCTGGTTGGTAGGACTATTGAGCATAATAGGGGCAAGGGTGCAACATTCACGCGTGGAAGAAGGCCGGTGGCCCTCGTATGGTGGGAAGAGTTCGCGAGCAAATCCGAGGCGCGCAAGAGGGAGATAGAAATCAAGTCCTGGAGCAAATCCAAAAAGGAAATGTTAGTCGGGGGTTTCCCTCAGCCTACGGCTTCGGGATAAACAAATCCCCTCTGCTCCACTTAGAGCCAGTTTGAGCTATCTGGCGAATTACTGGCTCTTAACCCCATACTGTTTTGTTAACTAAATATTAGTTGCATTTTGTGACAAAAAGTGCTATAATGGTTACCGGAGGTGACGGTAACCATGCATCCCATTTTTGTCAGAAAATTGTCCAAGAAAGAAAAAATAGAATTGAAGGAATTACTTCGCTCTATCAAT
>JBFLXN010000234.1:0-3416 GCA_040755715.1 Candidatus Edwardsiibacteriota bacterium | reverse complement strand
TCTTTAACCTCCTCGGAAATTTTTTGACATTTAAATTATATCATAATTTCCGAGGATACTCAAGAAATAATCAGACTGGAAATCACTATTTTTTGTTGGAATAAATAATTTTTCACCAGTAACTATTTACCATCACAAATACAACTGAAAGAATTGATGATATGAATCTCATAGTTTATTCCTCCCTTCATTTTGTTTTGTTGGGGAACTATTAAATAATTCTACCAAAATTCGTTATGAACTCAAGACAATTATACAAAAATCTATTATGTTAAGTCAAGCCATTTTCTATTTTTGCCTATGGTTTTGGGTCATCCAGAATTGACCTATAAGGCTCAAAATAAATATCAGGATTCCCACTCCGAAGAGAGTCACCCGTTCCTTTTGCCCCACACCAAAAAGAGGAACAATCACCTGAGCCATAAAGCCAATCACCAAAGCCGAAAGAACAAATCCACTATTCAAAACCATATCTCGGGTGCTGAAAATTCGTCCGTGGCCAGATGGTGGAACGATTTCATGAAGAAGTGTATCCTGAGAAATCATTACTGGGGAGAGGGCAAGACCAGCTAAAAAAGCCAGTGGTATCATCCAAAGAAAAATCAAAGAATGAGCAAAAAGAGCAATTATGATGCCCAAGAGTCCAATTCCGCCAATGATAATTTTTTTGCGGTCTACTCGGCTACCAAACATTCCCAAAACAAAGGAACCCAGCATCATTCCTAAAGCCATAATTCCACCCAAAAAGCCGACTCCTTCAATTTCCTTAGCCGCTACCTGCTGAATAATTAGGATAATCAGCGCATACAGTGTTCCCCCAAAACTGGCAACTAATACTACCGAGAGTATTACCAAAAGAACGACCCTCTCACCTCGGATGAATTGTAATGAATCAAGCAAATCTTTCCCTACCGCCGTTATCTTCTTTCGCCAGAGGTCATAGAGATTAAATTGGGAATTGTTGAGGTTAGATTTTTCTCTGGTGGGTACGGTTGTCTCTTTTATTTTGATTAGTGCCAAAGTCCCTACAGAAAAGAGAAAAGTCAAGGCATCCAGATAGAAACCAGCCTCCCAACTTTGGCAGCCGATTCGCCACCAGAATTCCCAACCAACAATCAAACCGCCGAGAATCATTCCGGCTACAGCCGCCGCCCGGCCAATAAAATTCATCACGGCGTTAGCGGCTAAAACCCTCTGTTTGCCAGCCAAAACTGGAATTAGAGCCATTCGGGAAGCACTGGAAAAAAGACCAAATAAAAAGAGAAAAAAAACTAGAGAATAAACTGAGAAAATAGCCCGGGTAGATTTCAATAGCAAAGGAATGAGAAAGACGATTAAAGCCCGAAGAGAATCAGAGACCATCAAAACTTTTCTCTTCTCCCACCGATCCACTAACACTCCTACAATTGGACCAAACAGAAGGATAGGCAGAGCCATAGAGATAGTCAGTTCAGAAAAGGCTAAAGGCGACCGCTCTTTATGAGCACCGATTAAAGCAATCAAAGCCATCTGACCGAGAAAATCTCCAAATTGAGAAAGCATCTGGCCAAAGGCAAAGAGGCTAAAAAGCTTGGTCTTCAAAACGCTAAAAAAATGTTCGTCCTTCATCATCTACCACGAATGAACACGAATGGACGCTCAGAGAAACTGAGAGAAATTTGTTGAAACTTGTGGAAATCTATTGAAACTTATCCGGTTCTATGAATTTCTATCAGTTTCTATCAATTTCTATTTATTTCATATATATTTTGATTCTCTTAGTGTCTATTCGTTGTTTCATTTTTTTATCCCACTATGCCCGAATCCTCCATTATTTCTCCGGGTAATGGAAAGGGTTTTTACCTTTTTCAGTCTTGCCTTGACTACCGGAGCAAAAACAATCTGAGCAATCCGTTCACCCGGTTTAACCACAAAAGTCTTTTTCCCAAAATTAAAGAGGATAATGCCGATTTCTCCTCTATAATCAGAATCAATGGTGCCGGGACTGTTCAAAATACCTATCTGGTGCTTTAGAGCTAATCCACTTCTTGGTCTTACTTGTCCCTCGTAGCCGGGAGGAATTTCTAAGGCTATGCCGGTTGGAATTAGTCTCACCTCACCAGGTGGTATGATGAGTCCTTTCTCTAAGGCCGCACATAAATCCATCCCGGAAGAACCTTCGGTGGCATATTCAGGAAGAAAAGCATTTTTTGAAATGAATCTTACTTTGACGGTTATCTCATTCACCCTTCATTCAATTTACCATATTTATTTCTTCTTTGTCAAGGGAAAAGACCTGATGTGTAAATTTTTGGTAAGAAAAAAGTCTGGACTGGAAATAGCAAAAAATGTTATAATCTAGAAAAATCTTGAAACCAAAACATAGGAGGTAAAACTCATGTCACTACCAAAAGATTTTGATGAAGCGATTGCTACACTGACTCTCAGAGCTCAAGGGCTTGAAAAGAACAAGCCTGATTTCTCTTCGGCCTCAGACCAGCAAATTGTAAAGCCATTTACAGAGCAGTTTGGCAAGATAAAAGAAATCAATGCCAGACAAGAACAGACAAAGGCTGTTCTCCATCAGATTTCTGAGGAACTAAAAGGTGCTTTGAAAGGAATGAACACTCTTGATTCTCAATTTGTCTCACTCATCTATTCAAAATACACCAAGAAGAGCGACAAATTGGAGGATTTTGGATTAAAGTCTTGGAAGACCGGGGGAAGGAAAGGACCCAGAGCAAAGAAAGGTCAAGGTTGAGGTTAAGGTTTAGGCAGGCTGGAAGAAGTTGATATTTGTTTGATGGATTTCTGCCGGGTTGTGGGAGAAGATGATATCCCTTTTATCCAAGTTGATGGTGTCACGGGAACGGTTGATTATCCGTAGGAATACTTTGATATTCGTTTAGAACTCCTTTTCTAAACAATGGGAAGTGTTTTCCGACCTGTGGAATCCTTTGATATTTTGAATATCAAAGGATTCCAAACCGATGTCAAAGTGTTCCACGGGAAGATCAAAGAGTTCCAAGCCGAGATCAAAGTTGATTTTTGTCTGGCGGACTTCTATTTGTTTAATGCAAACTTCGGTGTATCAATAGGTTGAAGCTATTAAAGCGAATAGGTCATTTAATATAAGTAGAACTTTGTTAAAAATTGAGATTATTTGCCTGTCCGCCCCACAGACGGCGAATAGCACCCACTTCATAATGTTCTCCTTGTTTTGAGTTCAGTATGAAATTTCGCAATTATTGTGTTGCCTTGTCAAGAGAAAACTGAACTAAATGGATAAGCATTAAAACTTGACAAAAGAACTTGAGATTTAGTAAAATTAAACAACAAGATGAGATTTAATTTTAAATTGGAGGTGTGATATGAGTTTAATTCAGATTCTATTTGGTATTTATTTCGCTCTGCTGGGAGCCTATCTCTCAGTAATT
>JBFLXN010000233.1:0-3450 GCA_040755715.1 Candidatus Edwardsiibacteriota bacterium | reverse complement strand
GACTTCTCTTCTCCTGCCTGTCTGGGCGGGGCTTCTGAAATAGCCCAAGCCCAGACAGGCAAACACATCAGCATACTCCTACCTATGAAAATCCTCCATATCTATCATACTATTTTTGACAGTACCCTTTGCATTACTATTGAAAAAACCACCAGTAGCAAGAAATATGTTCTCCCACAATTGCAAGTTCTATCTTAGAAGTTTGTATTTCTTCGGCAGGAATGTCAATTATCCACTCATCCCAAATATTTTCTGGCGGATTAAGAAAGGTAAAATTATCAATATACTTACCGTTTAGATATAATTTAAGTTCTGTCTTTTCTTTGGTGAGTCTATATTCTTTGAAGCTCTTTCTTCCATCTTTTATAAACATTCCCTTTATACAAGAAGTAGTTCGCAGCACTAATTTCCCTTTCTGTCTCGGTTTGGCCTCAAAAACGAACCTTTCACCTCCCATAATAAGACGTCCACTATCCAATACATTGTCAGAAGTATCGGCACCGGGATAATGGGCTTTATGCAAGTATCCGATTATTTTCATTACCGGCAAAGGATTCGCTGAAAAATATTTGTGTGCTTTTTCTTGATGGGGATTACAGACATTTAAGTAGTCAACCTCACTCATCCCTTTTAATTCATTAACTACCGAAGGAAGCCGGGGTGTTCTATTCTTTCCGAGTATTTTAAAATCTACTTTATATATCCGGATATCCTTATCAGAAAAACTATTTGTCCCCCAAAGAGGAGGTTCTTGGCGGAGAAATATTAACCAGGGCAAGAGGGCTTCATCGCCGTCAGAAATAATCCAATAGGACGGGCGTTTTTCTTCAGGAAGTTCTTCTAATATTTCATAACTCTGCGCCGCTGTTTCTTCTGGGTCTATCCCTTGGAAATCCTGAAAGCAGATACTTGAAATTTGCACTAAATATGTATCAGTCAAATATTCGGTTCCTCCAGCCAAAGCACCGATTTTGATATCAGCAGGAAGATTCTTCTTAATCCATTCAGCCATAGCCATCTCTCTGAAATAACAACTTCCTGCTCCCCTTCCGTATTCTATAGTGAACCAGACAGTAGCGATAAGAAAATAGATAATAAAGAAACCACCAATTCCCCAAAAGGTAGTAGTTCTCTCTACTCGTAGAGATTTATCAAATAGTTCAGCCAGTAAAGCCACTCCACAGACTAGATGTATAATAAAAATAGGATAAATCCACATTAGATAGCGTTGATACTGAATCCAGGTAAATATTGACAATCCAGCAAAAAGACATCCACCTATAAATATCAAAATAGTCAAACAAGACAAATTTAGTCTGGATGAACGGAGTTCTCCTATTGCCCCAGGAAATATTGAAAAAACAAAAAAAATAAGAGAAAACGGAGGAAAGTAGGCAAAGATGCCTGCATTGGAATGTACCCCTACAGAGCTTTCTATTGGATAGGCACCCCCAAAAATTCCCCGAAAGCTATCAAGTACAAATTTGCCTATTATACTAATCACATCAAGGAAGGGAAGACTTAATATTTTTGTGCGTGCAGAAGTAGATATATAATCTCCGGTTAGCAGATAGTTGAGGAAAAGCACACCAATCCCGCCTAAGATTGGTATGGCTGAATTTACTAAAGAAGAAAAGATTTTTCTTCTCAGAATTAAAGCATTTATTATGATAACCAAGGCAAAAGATAAAGCAGAGATTAATCCTTCTGGTCTCGTAAGACCAAGTAGTAAAGCAAAAGAGACTGTTCTATAATATTTTATCCCAAAAGACTCCTTCAGAAAACTATAGAAAAAACAAATAAGAAGAAAAACAAACAGTCCGAGGTCCATTCCAGACATAAATCCCCAGGAGAGGGCCCCACAGAGAGTAAATAAGATTCCGAGTAGCAGCCCCGTATTTTCATCTCTTATTTTTTCTCCAATTTTATACATCAGAAGAATTGACAAAACAAAAATCAGACCATTTAAAAAAAGGGCGAATACTAATAGGGATAGCCCTTTAAAACCCACAAGATAAGCCAAGGCAAGTATCAATGTATAAGTAAGACTCGTGGCTCCAGTTGTAGGTAAATCCCCTGTATTGTATTGAAATGGATGCCCTCTAACAAATTGTTGTGCGTATTTAAAAAATACAAAGAGGTCACTTCCCTGTGGGGCAAAATGTCCAGAGGTGTAGAAAAACATCGCCTGCAAATAAATAATTATTATTAAGGTCCCTAACAAAATGAGAAAGATTTCTTTAGACTTTGCATCCCACATATTTTTATATCATGTAAACTTTGGCAAAAATCGCTTTTGTCCGTATTTTGATTGTTTGCCGGAGCTTCTTCATCTGCCGTTTAGAAAGTAGAACAAAGTTGTTAAAGTTATAACTCTCCAGAACTCAACCCCTTTTGTTCCCTTCTCTTTGTAAGAGAAGGGGAGGGGCTTGTTTTAACAGTCTTTTAAGAGGGGATGAGTTCAACCCTAACCCAAATTTGCCAAAGTTTAATATCATGTTTTGAGAGTTTGAAAAGGAGTGGCAAAGTTACAAATAATTGCCACTCCTTTTTGAGGGGGTGGTTGTTTTATTACTGTCCAGAAGTCAGTTTCAGATTAAGCAAAGCTTTGTTCCCTCCGCCAAAAATTGCATAAGCGTCACACGAAGGATTAGCTGCGGCACGCGTATCCACAGGAACATAAGTAACCATCCCTATGCTATAGGTAGCGGTAGCCGGAATAGAAGTTGCATCAGCATCACTCTTACCAGTAGCGACTGTGCCGACAAATGGATTGCGATAGGTATAGTTTCCAGGCAACAAACAAGTTGTGTCCATAGCTGTTGACCCATAGACAGGGTCTGCGGCTGCTAATTTGGACGGGTTAGTGTTACCAGTGATACCTATAGCACCAAGGACCGTACTAACAGTTCTCGTCAAAGCATCGCCAGTATTGCCTGGATATGAACCTTCTGCCATTGTGGAAAAGTTTTCTGCCGCCAATTGGAGTGTGTGCATATTGCTCTGGACTGCGGCTTCTTTTGCCCTAATTCTCATTGACATAAAGTTCGGGATGGCGATGGCCGCCAGAATACCGATGATTACCACCACAATCATCAGCTCAATTAGTGTAAATCCCTTTTTCATCTCTTTTCACCTCCTTTCGTTCCGCTTTCCGCCTACCGCCTTCCACTCACAGCCTACTACTTTTCAGCGCTCAGCGGATAGCGATTAATAGTATTTTTGTTATCCATCTTTCAGACTACCAGTAACACTTCTGTCTTTGGGAGTTTTTTTGTTATTAGGTCAACTTCCAAAGCCAATCCTTCTCCGCTATCTCATTACCGTCTAGTGCTGTGTGACATAAATTCCGTAACTTTTTTCGGGAGTCACACAGCACTTTCACATCCCGATTCTATCGGGATATGACATTCCGAAACTTGCCACTGGCAACTTTCGGAATTGTAACCC
>JBFLXN010000232.1:0-3458 GCA_040755715.1 Candidatus Edwardsiibacteriota bacterium | reverse complement strand
CCGACTTTGTCGGGGAGAGGGGGAAACAGGGGGGAGTGGGTCTCTTTCAACCCCGACCTAAAGGTCGGGGCTATTAAAAAACAACTTATTTCCTAAAAATAAAGGCCTCATCCTGTCAAAAATTAATTAGTGGCAAAAAAACAATAAATTTCAATAAGTTTCTACTAATTTCAACCTATTTCATATTCATTATTCAGTGCTTCCCTGGTAAGGATTTTCCTTGACAAGTCTTTTCCTTAGATGATAAACTTAATTTATTACAAACAATTTTGTTCAAAGGAGGTGATGTAAGATGATAGCAGGAGCCAAACGTTTAATCCTCTTGGGAGTAGGTCTAACTATTCTCACCATCTTGGTAGTGGTTTTTCTGAATCTCAAAGAAATAGAGACAAGTTCAATTGAAAACGCAACTGCCAAGTATCTTCGCACTCCTGTCCGTAAGGCAAAGGCTAAAGTAGAAATACTAAAAAAGGCAATACTCCCTGGTAAAACGACCAAGAAAGAGAAAAAGTGACACCATGATTTGAAGCATACTGATTTTCATCGGGAGGCAGATTAGGGAGTTTATCGCGACACACATTGGGCCCAAAGTCAAGCCTCTTTGCTTGCCTCCCGCTTTTCATTTTGTCCTCTTTGTTTTTGTCAATCCATATTCATATCCCTTTTCAAACGCTTTCATATTTAGAGAAAGTGCTTTTTCCGGAACTGAGCCAGGGATTGCCTTTCTCATTGCCTCTACAGAGACAATATCAGTTACTGCGGTAAAAAACCCAAGCATCACTAGATTGGCCACAATTCGATTTCCCAGTTCCTCAGCAAATCTTGTTGATGGCACCGCGAAGAGTTTGATTTTTCCTCTCAGTGGTCTCGGTTTTACCAAATCTTCCTCAATGACGAGGATTCCATTTTCATCAAGTTCTATCTCAAATTTCTCATAGGCATCTCTTGACATCGCCACTAAGATATGTGGTTTAGTGATATAGGGATATAAAACCCTATCTGGCGAGATGACTACTTGGGCGCTACAGGCACTGCCTCTGGCTTCTGGGCCAAAACTCTGGGTCAAGGTAGCGTTTTTGTTATCATAGAGTGAACAGGCTTTGCCCAAGATGTAGCCCGAGCGGATTACCCCCTGTCCGCCATATCCAGAAAATCTAATTTCAAGCATAAAAACCTCCTTCAAATAAGAACTACCAATCCTAATGAAGCCAAAAGAGCTAGCCAGGCTCCAAAGGAGAAAGCCACCTTCAAGCCGAGAAATTGCCACAAAGTCCCCATTATTAGGCTGGCCGGCAAGGCGGCAATGCCAATGGCAAAATTATAGAACCCGTAGGCCGTGCCTCTAATTTGTTCCGGCACTAAGTCGGCGACAAATGCTCTCTCTACCCCTTCAGTCAATCCATAGAAGAATCCATACAAAACAAAGAGGAACCAGATGTGTTCGGCACAATTGGCAAAGGCAAAACCTAAATAGACCAAAAAATAGATGAACCAACCAGAGACAATTATCTTTCTTCGTCCTATTTTGTCCGAGAGAATGCCTGCGGGGACCGCAGAGAGCATCTTCACGGTCTGGAACACAATCCAGAGGATAGGAATGAGTGTTAGAGGAATTCCTAATCCCTTAGCCCTGAGGATAAGAAAGGCGTCGCTGGAATTGCCGAGGGTAAACAGTGTAATGAGGATTAGGAAAATCTTAAATCTTTTACTAAACTGGGCCAGACTAATTCTTATTGGATTTGTCCCGTTAGAAAGCCTTTTTCTAACGGGATTTGCGTATTCTTTCCCCAAAGGTCCCTGAAAAATTGGAGCAGGCTCGCCCGTAAGGCTCTTGTCCTTCCCGATAAATCGGGAAGGGGCTACGCCCGAGGGCTGTGGTCTTACCGTTGGTTTTTCAAAGTCTGAACGCGGTCTCTTCTCTCTGACACCAAAGAAGATAGCTAATAGCGAAAGAATCCCGGGGATAGCCGCTAAGAGAAAAATAATCCGGTAGTCCCTGGTGACAAAAGCGAGAAGAAATGAGGCTAAAAGCGGTCCGACAATGGCTCCGGCATTATCCATTGAGCGGTGGAAACTGAAGCATTTGCCCCTTTCGTTTTCCAGGCTACAATCGGCAAGGAGGGCATCTCTGGGCGAAGTCCGCAAACCCTTGCCTACTCGGTCAAAGAAGCGAATGGCGAGAACCTGCCAGCCGGCTTGCGTCAGAGCAATTAGGGGACGGCAGACCGCCGCCAGAGCATAACCAAAACCAACGATGGCCTTCCGTAGGTTCAATCGATCTGAGAGCCAGCCGGAAAAGAGTTTCAGGATACTGGCGGTACTTTCTGCAATGCCCTCAATCAACCCTAAAAAAGCAGTGCCTATGCCCAAAACTTGCCTGAGAAAAATTGGCAAGAGTGGATGAATCATCTCCGAAGAGGCATCATTCAGAAGTGAAACCAATCCGAGATAGAAGACATTTTGAGGAAAGCCAAGAATTTTCTTTCCAGTAATTGCCTCCTTTTGGCAGTTGTTTTTCATTTAGCCCCTATACAAAATAAGCCTCATCCCGATTTTATCGGGACTCGGCAAGATATGCCTCAGTTCTTTCGGCAATCTGATGACACAGATTTGCCAGCAGGGATTATCATTTCTTTTCGCCTTCTTCTTCCTCCTCGGCAAATTCCTCTTCTTCCTCTTCCTCCTCTTCTTCCTCTTCCTCCTCTTCTTCGGCTTCCTCAACTTCTTCGGCTTCCTCCTCTTCTTCGGTTTCTTCAACTTCTTCTTCCTCTTCTTCTTCGGTTTCTTCGCTTTCTTCTATTTCTTCTTCCTCCTCTTCTTCGGCGCTAATTTCTGTTACCGGAGCACTGCCTCTAAGAAATTGACCTATAGTGATTGGCACGGCACTCTTGGAGAGACGTTGGTCTAATTCACCAGCAAAGGCTTCCATCTTTTCTGGCTCAATGTTTTTAACCATTTCCTTTTCTTCCTCAGTAAGGTCAAAACCGCTCTTTTCCATAGCGGCCTCCGGGTCAACAAAGAGTTGTTTCCGAAAGCCTCTGTCTTTCAAGGCTTTTTCCAAGAGAGCTTGAATTCCCTCTTTTGACATTGATTTTCACCTCCTTCGCTCCATCGGGTTTTTTGTAATTTTACCACGAATGAACACGAATAGACACTCAAAGAAACTTATCTATCGGCTCTGCAGATAGAAACTGATAGAAATTTATTGAAACTTGTTGAAATTCATTTTTTAATTAATTTCTCTTAGTTTCTATCAATTTCTATGAATTTCTTCTTTAATAATATAACATTTCTAAAAATATTTTTGCAAGAGAAAAAGTTAATCACCTAGAGGTTGAATGCAAAATAAAAGTGAGCAGCTAATTTTTAAGTAATTCTTGAATTTTTTCTTTTGATTTTGAGTTGATTTCAAATAATAAATTTTTAATAATTTCAGATTTTTGTTCTTTCTCAAAATA
>JBFLXN010000231.1:0-3572 GCA_040755715.1 Candidatus Edwardsiibacteriota bacterium | reverse complement strand
GAGAGGGGGACAGAAGGGGGTGAGGGTTTTAGTTTTCCCCGACATAAATGTCGGGGCTACTCATATTTCGACCTTAGGTCTTTTTTTCTTGACACCCTGATTGTCAAATATTTATGCGACAGACCACCAGTTTATAACCGCTTGCCTTTAAATATGATGTTAATTATGCTTTATGATGAATAGAGAATCTTTCTATAGCTTTTATCTCTACAACAACTTTATCCTCAACGACTAAATCAAGTCGATAGATTCCTATCTTTTTGTTTCTATACATCAAATCTATAACTTTCTGACTCTCAACTCCCAACCCTCTATTTGAAAGTTCTTCAATTAATGCCTTTTCATACACTGATTCTAAAAATCCAGGGCCTAACTCTCTATGTACTTCAAATATTGCCCCCATAATTTTGTAAGACAAATCAGGATAAATAATATTCGTCTTATTCGCTGTCATTCGTTTTATTCTTATTTGAAGAAAAGTCCCAAAAGCCCAGTAGTTTTTTCTTCTCTTCTTACAATTTTGATTTTTGATTTCAGCAAAGCTATTTCCGCCGTGACCGCTACCTTTGCTCTGCCTAAGTGCCCTCCAACCATCTGCTTTCCTTGTGCGGCCAAACCAGCATGAAGATGAAGATTATAGCCATTCTCTTGCTTAGAAATATTTCCTGAAAGAGAAATTAACTCCAAGGATTCTTCAAATTGCATAGAACTGTATTCACCTTTCCTGACCGTTGGCTTCGCATCTTGGCGCAACGGACAGGTCTGCTTGAAATAACGCAATTCCACATCTTTCAGCATACCTATACCGCCAATGACTATTGCAGTAATAACCCGATGTTTCTGGCAGACACCCTCCAATTCTTTTAATAAATCTTCTTCAGGAAAAAGGCGAACAATTATTAAATTTTTCTTTTCCTTAGAAATCAATTTATTCTCCTGTTATAAGTTCATAGTTCACAGCCCGTAGTTCATAGGAAAGAACTACCAACCATCAGCTATACACTATGAACTATGAACTACGAACTATGTTTACAGTTCTACTTCCTCCTCACAATTCAAGCATTTTCCGTAAAGTCCTTTTTCTTTGCTCTTTTTTTCTACTAAGAATTTTGCCCCGCATTTTGGACAGGGTTCAGCAATTGGTTTATCCCAGAGGGCAAATTTACATTGGGGATAATTAGAACATCCGTAGAAGATACGTCCCTTTTTCGTCCGGCGCATAGTCAGATAACCTGAACATTTGTCTTCAGGACAATTAATCCCTAAATTTAAAGGTTTGGTATTTTTACATTTTGGATAATTAGTGCAAGCCAGGAATTTTCCAAACTTGCCTTCTTTAACTATCATAGGAGAACCACATTTTTCGCAAGGTGTTGGTGGCTGATAGCTTTTTATTTCCTCTTCTCCTAAAGGTTTTGTATTCTTACATTGAGGAAACTCGCTACAGGCTAAAAATTTTCCAAACCTTCCCCATTTGATAACCATTGGTTTGCCGCATTTTTCACAGGGAATATTGGTCGGTGTCTGGAGTTTTTCTTTTAGTTCCGCTTTTTCCGCCTCAGCCGAAGCTAGGTCCTTACTAAAAGGACTATAGAAATCTCTTAAGACCTGCACCCACTCAATTTTTCCTCTCTCAATTTTGTCAAGTTCTGTCTCCATATCAGCGGTAAAACTAATTTCAAAAATCCTGGGAAATCGTGAAATTAAAATTTTATTTACTGTTTTACCTAAGTCAGTGGGAATTAAACGACTGTTTTCTGGAAAAACATAGTCTCTATTCAAAATTGTGCTAAGAATTCCTGCATAGGTTGATGGTCTACCTATGCCTTTAGCTTCTAACTCTTTAATCAAAGTAGCCTCCATATATCGTGGAGGAGGTTCGGTAAAGTGTTGTTTAGGAATCAGAGTCAACAAAATAAGTTGTTCTCTCTCCTTTACTTTGGGAAGTTTTTTATCTTTATCTTCTTCATCGGAAGTAACTGAACCAACGACCAGGAATCCGGGAAACTTTAAGGCTGAACCGGTAGCTCTAAAGAGATATTTTTGAGCCTGAATATCAATGGTTGTCTGTTCGTAGATTGCTGGATTCATCTGACAAGCCAGAAATCTTTTCCAGATTAGTTCGTAAAGTCTGAACTGGTCAGCAGTTAAATAAGGTTTAATTTTTTCTGGTAACCGCTTAATGGAGGTAACTCTGATAGCTTCGTGTCCTTCTTGAGCTCCTTTACGTGCTTTATAAATTATTGGTTGGGCTGGGAGATAGTCATTCCCTGTGTTTTCAGCAATATATTTTCTCACTTCAGAGATTGCTTCAGGAGCCAGACGGACAGAATCAGTCCGCATATAGGTAATAAGACCGGTAGCTCCTTCTTCACCAATTTCAAGCCCTTCGTAGAGTTGCTGAGCAATTTGCATTGTCTTTTTTGCTGAGAATCCTAATCTTTTGGATGCTTCTTGTTGTAAAGTACTAGTAATAAATGGTGGATGGGGATAGCGTTTTCGTTCTTTGGTCTCAACACTTTCAACAATAAAGTCTGTTTTTGTTAACTCTTCTATAATCTCTTTGGATTCATTTTCATTTCTAATTTTAAATTTCTTGCCGGCAATCTTAATAAGTTCAGCTTCAAATGGAATTTTATTTTCCCCTTGTAGTTCAGCAGTAATACTCCAATATTCTTCGGGTTTAAAATTTGCAATTTCTTCTTCTCGTTCGCAGATTAATCGTAAGGCTACTGTCTGAACCCGCCCAGCGGAAAGACCCCGATGTAACACCTTCCAAAGAAAAGGGCTAACCTTGTAACCTACTAAGCGGTCAAGAATTCTTCTGGCTTGTTGAGCTTCTACTTTTCGTAAATCAATTTTTCCAGGATTATGCATGGCAGATTTGATACCCCGTTCTGTAATTTCGTAAAAAAGGACCCGGAAGATACTTTTTTCCCGCCTGTTCCGGGAAGCTTCAGTAGGCGGCCAGGTATCAGTCTTAATTTCGTTAGCAATATGCCAAGCGATTGCTTCGCCTTCACGGTCAGGGTCACAAGCCAAATAGATTTTCTTTACTTTTTTTGCCAGAGATTTAAGTTGAGTTAAAACCTTCCCTTTTCCTTTGATAGTAACATATTGAGGCACAAATCCTTTTTCAATATCCACTCCTAATTGCTTTTCAGGAAGGTCCTTGATATGTCCCATTGAACAAGCCAACTGGAAACCATTACCACCCAGGAATTTGCTAATCGTTTTTGCTTTAGTAGGTGATTCTACAATCAGCAGGTTGTCGGCCATTTTCTACCTCTCACTATTTTAAAGCTCAGGAATATCAATAATTACCACGAAAATACGAAAAATACCAAAACTAATTGTGTAATATAAAATGTTTGATGTGTGATGAAAACATAACGATTACATTATACATTTCACATATTACATTACACAAAAAGATGGTATTTCGTGTCTTCGTGGACACACTATGTCAAGCTCTTTTTAACTTGTTTGACAAATTAATCGAAATTGACTGTCTGGCAAAATTAGCGAGCAAGAAATTTTCGTCGTAAGTGAGATTGTTTTTCCACATAGCA
>JBFLXN010000230.1:0-3575 GCA_040755715.1 Candidatus Edwardsiibacteriota bacterium | reverse complement strand
GAGATAATTTGTCATTGCGAGTCCCGATTTATCGGGACGAAGCAATGACAACTCATGGTAAATAAAGAGATTGCTTCGTCGCTTTGCTCCTCGCAATGACACTTAACAGGCATTTTGCAGAAGTCTTAGTTGTTAGCTGTTACTTGTTGGTTGTTAGTTGTTAGTCTAAGAACTAAGAACCAACAACTAACAACTGATTCAATAGCGTTTATAGTTTTCCCATTATCGCTAAAATGCCAATCACAATAAATATTCCCCCAGCAATATAATGCAAATAGTTCGCTGGAATCAACTTGCCCAGGAATTGCCCGAACAAAGCGCCAAGCAGGCTGACACAAGCCATGGCGAGACTTGCGCCCAAGAACACTGAAAACCATTTCTTTGTTTCCCCGGCCATTGTAATCACTGCCAATTGTGTTTTATCTCCAAATTCAGCCCAAAAAAGCGCGGCAAAACTGGCTATAAATATTTTCCAATTCATTTGTTTCTCCTTTTACACAGATGAGCACAGATGAGAAGACACAACTAACCACAGATTATTCCACGACAAAATCTGCGATCATCTGTGTCCCAAATTACCGAGACCTCTGTTTTCTAAAGTCAAACAGTTCCTTTGCCTTTTGAGCAATGTGTTCGGCACTGACTTCAAATTCCTTGATGAGTTCCCAAGGCTGTCCGGATTCACCGAATCTGTCTTTTACACCAATCATTCCCATAATCACCGGTTTTCCTAAGAGTTCCTTTGCCTGAGCTATTACCGCACTCACTTGATTTCCCAATCCACCAATTTGATGCTCTTCAGCAGTTACCACAATTCCTGTCTCTAAGGCTGACTTTACAATAGTCTTTTCATCTAAGGGCTTGAGAGTATGCATATTGACGATTCTTGTTTCAATTCCATATTCTTCTTTCAATATGTAGGCGGCACGCATTGCCTCTGGAATTTCGGGGCCACAAGCAATAATGCTCAAGTCTTCATTTTCTGACTGATATTCTGATGATAGGTTTGTTTCAAAGGCATCAAGGAAATTTTCTTTTTCTCCACGATAACGAATCACATTGGCTTCACCAAATTTAAATGGTGTATTTTGAGTGGTGACAATAGGAGTTGCCTCACGGGCAAAGCGTAAATATTTTGGACCCTTGATTTGAAACAAAAGATACTCAGTGGCTTTTTTTGTCTCTATCACATCACAGGGAACAACCACATGCATATTGGGCAATCCACAAATTTGGAAAAGGTCTTCTAATGCCTGATGGGTAGCCCCATCTGGACCGACAGAAACACCTCCGTGAGCACCAGCAATCAAAACATTAAAATTGCCGTAGCAGACAGTCGTTCTCAGTTGGTCTAAATTTCTCCCAGCGGCAAAGACGCCATAAGTGCCAAAGACTGGTATCTTCCCTTCTTTCGCCAGACCCGCCGCCACACCGGTTCCACTCTGTTCAGCAATACCCATACTCAAGAACCTTGACTTTCTCTCGGGGTTTTTTTCATAAAACTGACTGATAGCAATTGACCCGGAGATATCAGCACCCAGACAGACGATTCTCTCATCATCACCGTGTTCTGCCAAAGCCTGACCAAAGCCCATACGAGTGGCTTCCATCTTTACTTTCATATTATCACTGGCATTCCAAAAGTAATCCTTGGAAAATTTTGGCATCTTGGCTTCCAATTTAGCCGAGGCTTTTGTTTGATAATCCTTTGCCTTTTTAAATAATCTTTCCACATCCAATTTTTCCTTAAGACCTAATTGTTGAAGAGCACTCAACATCTGGTCATAACTCGGTGCTTTGCCGTGCCAGCCAGCAATGTTTTCCATAAAGTCAACGCCTTTTCCCTTGATTGTGTGAGCGACAATCACTGTAGGTTTTCCTTTAAAATTCTTTGCTTTTTCAAAAGCATCCAAGATTTCTTTCATATTGTGCCCATCAATTTCAATCACATTCCAGCCAAAACTCTCATAGCGGCCCTTGATTGGGTCAATGTTCATTACTTCTTCTACCCAGCCGTCAATTTGCAGTCTATTTTTATCAAGGATGTTTATGAGGTTGTCAAGTTTGTAGTGTCCGGCTTCCATGATAGCTTCCCAGATTTGACCTTCTTGATGTTCGCCATCTCCGGTTAGAGCAAAGACATGATAATCCTTTTTGTTCAGTTTTCCAGCTAGACTGATTCCCACAGCAATGCTTAATCCCTGCCCCAGTGAGCCTGTTGATGCTTCTACTCCAGGCAGTTTTAACCAGTGTGGATGACCTTGGAATGGACTATATAATTTGCGCAAGGTTACGACATCTTCTACATCAAAATAGCCGGACATTCCCAGACCCAAATATAGAGATGGTGCCTTATGCCCAGTGGACCAGATGATGCGGTCTCTCCCATCCCAGAACGGGTCTTTTGGGTCGTGTCTGGTTATATGCAAATAGAGAGCAGCCGTGATATCCATAATTGACATTGTTCCGCCAGAATGTCCGGAGCCCGCAGCCGCCAGAGCAATCATATTGTAGCCACGCATCAAATTAGCTGCTTCAATGAGTTCGTCTAAAGTGTAGTTTTTGTGTACTCTACCTGTTTTGGAATCAACAATAGGCATTTCTCCTCCTCTTTTGTTACGCTTTACGCTGAACGCTTCACGCCGAACGCTTCTTGCGTTTAGCGTTTCTTTGGCACTTTTGCCCAGTCTTCCAAGAATCGTTTAATACCGATATCAGTCAAAGGATGTCCCAACATTTGTTTCAAGACATTAAACGGCACGGTAGCTATGTGAGCCCCAATTTTAGCCGCATCTAAAACATGTAGAGGATTTCGGACACTCGCCACAATCACCTGGGTTTTGAATCCATAGTTTTCAAAAATAGTCACAATATCCTGAATGATATCCATACCAAAATGAGAGATGTCATCAAGTCTTCCGATAAATGGACTAATGAAAGTAGCTCCAGCTTTAGCTGCCAATAATGCCTGATTGGCGGAGAAAACTAGAGTAACATTCGTTTTGATTCCTTTTGGGGCTAAGATCTTCACTGCCTTCAATCCTTCTGCTCCCATAGGAATTTTGATGGTGATATTCTTATGAATTCTCGCCAGCTCCTCGGCTTCTTTGACCATTCCCTCGGCCTCTTGACTTACCACTTCAGCTGAAATTGGACCGTCAACAATCTGGCAGATTTCTTCCACCACTTCACGAAACTCTCTGCCGGTTTTGGCTACTAAGGTAGGGTTGGTAGTCACTCCGTCAATAATGCCCCAACTATTGGCTTCCCGGATTTCGTTTACATCAGCGGTATCAATAAAAATTCTCATTTCTCCCTCCTGTTAAAACGAATTATCCTAATGATAGCAAATTTAACGAATAATAACACGTTGATATTCGACTTTGCTTTTTGAAAAATTAACTAAAATACCCAGTGCTATGTCGCATTAATTTTTGACAGGATGAGCCCTTTATTTTTAGGAAATAAGTTGTTTTTTAATAGCCCCGACCTTTAGGTCGGGGTTGAAAGAGACCCACTCCCCCCTGTTTCCCCCTCTCCCCGACAAAGTCGGGGAGAGGGGGACAGAAGGGGGT
>JBFLXN010000023.1:0-23760 GCA_040755715.1 Candidatus Edwardsiibacteriota bacterium | reverse complement strand
ATACGGCAAGATATTTAACCACGGAAGCACGGAAAGGCAATGAAAAACTAGATTTTATTCTGTGTTTCTTGAATTCCGTGTTTCCGTGGTCCGCCTTGGTCGGATTGAAATTCCGATACGGCAAGATTACACAGATTAGCCACGGGAAGTTTATCCTTGCCCTGACATACCGTCGGGGTGAATGTAATCTGTCTTTTTAATCTGCGTAATCAAGACATTATTCAAATTCCTAGGCTTCAAAATAATCGCTGGAATCATACATACGAGGATAAAAGAAATCACAGGGCTAGAGGAGGAAAAAATTAACTTTTAAAAAGGGAGGACCAAATGAAGAGAATAGTGTCAATGCTGGCATTAATGCTCTTAGGGGGCACCTTGTCAGCGGGTGAATTGGTGCAGACGGTGAACTTTTCATCGCAAGACCTGAGAGTCACTAAATCAGAGACTTATGATGTCGTAGAACTTTCTGGTTATCCCGCAAATACCGAACCGGGCAAACCAAGACTGCCTCGTGTCGTTCAGGCTTTAGTCATTCCGGCCGGAGCCGCAGTTACGGAAGTGACTTTGTTATCAGATGAAACCAGCGAACTTCTGGGAACATACAATCTTATTCCGTGTCAAAAGCCCGTGCCTTTGCCGATGCCGGGGAAGACTTTTGTTCTAGAGCCAGTATTCCCTGACCCCTTGATTTACAGCCAGGATAAGGTCTATCCGAGCATTCAGATAAAGGCGTTGTCTACCGGAAGTATGTGTGGATACCGCATAGGACATATTGAGTTGTTTCCGCTACGCTACAATCCGGTAAAGGGCAAATTATATTTTACCAGCAGAATAGCCTACCGGGTGAAATATACGGAGAATTCCGTCTCAGATAATATTCCCACTCAGTATCAGAAGAGTGTCTTTGGAGAAGTGGTGAGGGCTTTTGTGGTTAATCCTAACGATGTCTCCATATTTGCCCCCAGAGTCGCAAATGGGAGTAGAGCTACCTTATTACCTCTTGGAAATTATCACTATGTAACCATTTCTGGCGCAGCAAATTTGGACACCGTTTTTACACGGTTGGCAAAATGGAAAACCAAGAAAGGTATCAGAGATACAGTAGTAGGGGTAAGCTGGATAAATGCGAATTACACTGGTTATGATTTGACGGAGAAGATTCGCAACTTCATTAAAGATGCCAGAACCACTTGGGGCACAGTCTATGTGCTATTAGGTGGCCAGGGTGATGACTTAAACTCCGGGCAAAATCTAATTCCGAGCAGACACGCCTATTATATCACTAGTGGTGTTGGCTATTATCCTGATGAAGATTTAATACCATCCGACCTCTATTATTCGGATTTAGATGGCACTTGGGATGCCAATGGTAACTATACTTACGGCGAGTTGGCTGACAATGTCAATATGTATCCCGATGTCTTTGTTGGGCGGACGCCAGTTCTAACTGTGGCTGATGCCCAAAATTTTGTGAGCAAGGTGATGACATACGAAAAGAATCCGCCGACCGGCTACTTAAAAAAGATGCTTCTTCCGACTGCTATCTTATGGAGCAGTTACGAAGAGCGACCTGTCCAGCGGGCAATTGCCGCCATGACCCCTAGTGATTGGTTGGATGATTCTCTGTTTGAGCGAAATGGCACACTCTCGCAAGCAGCAATGGTGAACTCTATGAATCAGGGCCGGGGAATGGGTCACTGGGTAGGACATGGAAATGAGACCGGAATTTACTATTATAATGGTGGAGCCTTTCCCCCATATTATACTTCCAGCAATGCCGATGCTGCTACCAATGGAACTAATCAAGGCATAGCCATTTCCATCGCTTGTTTTACTGGCGCTATGGATGAGGTATCTGCCGGGGATTGCTTTGCCGAACACATTATCAACCGGGTTGACGGAGGGTGTGTTGGTGTGATGATGAATTCCCGCTATGGCTGGGGTAGTCCACCTGCTATAGGCCCTTCAGAGATGATAGATACTACCTTCTATCATCGCATCTTTGGCGAGGGGCTCTATAAGTTGGGTGAAGTCCTGGCTTCAACCAAGAGCGCCTGGGTGCCGTACGCTGACTCCAGTAATCAGTACGATATGATGAGATGGTGTTTGTATGAATTAAATCTTTTTGGTGACCCTGAACTGCCGTTGTGGACTACAGAACCTGAAACTCTCCTGGTGACACACAATCCAACGGTGCCTGTCGGGCCTAGCAATTTCACAGTCACAGTAATAGACAAAGCTACTAATAATCCTATCTCAGATGCTTTGGTGTGCGCTATGTTTAAGGATGGCAGCGTTTATACCTATGGCAATACGAATGCTTTGGGTGAGGTTACCTTGAATGTCAATCCACCCAATGTGGATACCCTATTCGTTACTGCCACAGCTAAAAATCACTTGCCGTATGAAGGTTATGCACTGGTTGTTCAGTCTGGCGGTCCTTATGTGGCTCATCTCAAACACAGCATTTCAGACCCTGCTTCTGGTGGCAACAACGATGGAATAATTAATCCAGGAGAAATCATTCGTATGCCGACCTGGATTAAGAACTATGGGATAGCGGCTACCAGTGGTAGTGTAACCGGGAAATTTGTCAGCCGCAGTTCTTGGATGACTCCCGGTGCTGATAGTCTCTACATCTATGGCACTTTGAACGCTGGCGACTCCGCACAATATTCAGTAGGATATGACCTCACAATAGCCGGGGCCTGCACCAACGGAGTAGT
The DNA here is from genome assembly GCA_040755715.1 of Candidatus Edwardsiibacteriota bacterium. Taxonomy (GTDB): domain Bacteria; phylum Edwardsbacteria; class AC1; order JBFLXN01; family JBFLXN01; genus JBFLXN01. The sequence continues at coordinate 21,034 of JBFLXN010000023.1, read as the reverse complement.
GATACCGTGTAGTCTGCTATGTTATGACAATGACTCTAGCTGGGTCTCAACATTTTCTCTCACAGTAGGTGCACCGGTGTTAGTTTATGCCAGCCGCACTATTGATGGCAACGGCCGGTTGGACCCTAACGAGACCGCAAAGATAATTACCACAGTGAACAATACTGGCTTAGGCAATGGCTACAATGTGCAGGGCATTCTGCGTTGCAGTGAGCCTTTGGTTCAGGTGACGGACTCCGTGGCTACCTTTGGAACAATAAATTATGGAACCAGTGGGACCAATAGCAGTGATTCATTTGTGGTGAGTGTTGGGAATATTCTAGTTGGCACAAATGTGACCTTTACGCTGGTAATGAATGCCGATGGAGTACCCGCCAGAACCTCTACCTGGGAGGAAACTATAGGATATGCTCCCACAGGACCAGATGCTGGGAATTACTATGCGGTAGAGGATAGCGATGGTGCGAGTCGGGCTCCTGTTTATCAGTGGGTTGAAATCCGTGGTGCAGGAGGAACACAGATACTTCCTGGTGATGATGGCGCGGTTGTGGTTAGTCTTCCATTCAATTTCACCTGGTATGGTGTAACATATAATCAACTCTCGGTTTGTGGCAACGGCTGGATAGGTTTGGGTAATGTCGCGCCTCCAGCCTATTACTATAACAATGTGCATCTACCTAGTAATGCTACAAATGTTCCCAGACCTGCGGTATTCGGAATGTGGGATGATATTGACCCAAGTGCCAGCGGTTGGGTGGGCTATATGAACGATGTGGCCAATCAGAGATTCATTGTTGAATATGATGCTGTTCCCTACTATGAAACTTCACTCTACTATAACACATTTGAGTTTATCTTCTATGATTCCACTGGCAGTGATGTTGGCGGTTGTGCTGGATATGATGTAGTAGTTCAGTACAAACAATGGCAAGACCGAAGTCAAAGTGGTATAGGGATTCAGAATGCAGCGGGCACCATCGGGTTGGATATTTTCTATGACGGCACACCTGGCAACAGCGGAAATGTCTTGGGATTCTATAGCCAGAAAGCCATCAGGTACACCCAAATTCCAAGTCTCACTGGTATTACCGAGGAGCCGCCAGTAAAACCTACCATGCCAAAGGTTTATGCTTTAGGCAGCAGTTATCCTAATCCATTCAGTCGGTTATCAGTTATCAGTTATCAGTTACCGGTGACAATCCATACCACTTTAAAAATCTATAATGTGGCCGGACAATTAGTGAAGACTTTAGTTAATGAGTTTATGAGTTCAGGAGTTTATAGAGTTAGTTGGGATGGTAAGGACGAGGCTGGGAGGAAGGTTTCGGCAGGTGTCTATTTCTATCGCTTGACTGCGGGAGATTTTGCGGATACGAAGAAAATGATTCTAATAAAATAGCTCCTTTGAATTCCTCATTAAAGTTACAGATATGAAAGCCATTAGAGAAAGAATAGATGAGAGAAGACAGGTTCCCAAAAGTCCCAAGGTGGGTAAAAAGATTGCACCAGAAAGAATAGCACCGACAAACGCCCCCAACAGGTCAGCTCCGTAGAGCATTCCCGCAGTCCGAGAAACCTCTCTTGAATGGCCCAGATGAAGCTTGGCCACCAAGGGAAAACTAGCCCCATCTAATAACCCAACAATACCGAGGAGAAGACTGAAAATCAAGTGAATTAAAATTCCCCTTAATGTTGTGCTTGATAAGAAAGTAAGGATTAAAAAGAGAAAAGGCGGATATAAGACCAAAAGAATTAATAGCCATTTTAAGTGACTTGTCTTGAGTTGATAACTCGCCTTAGTGGTTAACCAGCTACCAAAAGCTAGACCTCCCATAAACATCGCCATAATCAACCCGAGCTCCTGATAAACATATCCATATAACATCTGGAAAGCAAGCAAAACGATGACCTCAGATACCATCCCCACAAATCCCACTACAGCAATAGTAGTAGTGAGAAACATCTGGCTTCTCACCTCTCTCTTTGTCCCTCTTAACCCTTCTCTCACCCTCTTCTCTAGGTGATGGATTAAGGGTGGGGTTAGCAATAATAAAATTAGAATGAATGAAATTATTAGCCAACTCCAGCCAAAGGAACCTAGAAAACTAAGCACTCTGGAGAATTTTAAAGAAAATAGACTTGCCCATAAAAGAGTGTCATACCAAACCGCAATTGGCAAGAAGTCACGATTAACCTTTATCCCCTTATCTCCGGAAGACAAAATCCTGAGAGTATAGTTCATTCGGTAGAGATTGAATTTGTTAATTAGATGATATGGTGTGAAAATGGAAGTCGTGATGGAACGCTGATAAAACCGGTTTTGAAGGAGCGGCACATCAAAAGTCAAGAGGTCGTTCTTATCTGTAGCGAAGATGAACATATAATCTCCGGGCACAATGAGTGTTTTAGAAAAAACCTGTCTTGTGGTCTTATAGATACACCCGGCCAGGTTTTTAACCTCCTGGTTGATATAGTTCTCGGCACAAATGATGCCCAGAGAGAAAATGCCTGATTCATCAAGACATCTTTTTATTTCTCTGAAAAATTCTAGGGTATAACAGCGATTAATCTGAGCCGTAAATGGATGAAGGAGGTTGAGAATGATGACATCGTATTTTTTGTTAGTCTTTTTAATGAATAACCGAGCATCACAGAGATTCACCTTCACTCTTTTATCGTTGAGTGCCATTAAATCCACTTGAGAGAGATATTTTTGACCAATAGAAACCAATTGAGGATCCAGTTGGACATAGTCAATCTCTTTTACTGAAGGATGTTTAAGGATTTCGGCAAGAACTCCGGCGATTCCTCCTCCGATTAGGAGAACATTTTCCGGATTGGGATGTTGTAAAAGTGGCAGGTGAGCGATTTGTTCATTGGTGAGAAAATCCTGAGTGGAAAAAGAAAGCAATCCATTTTCAAATAGGGTAAACTGTTCTCCCTGTCGGGTAACGACTATGTTGCTATAACCAGAATCTTTGCTCTCCACAAACTCATTTCCCCAGAGCCATCGGAGAGATTTTTCTTGAAGAAAAGAGGCGCCTTTGGAAAAGAAGACAAAACCCCAAAAAATCAGAAGGGAAACAAGTAGTCCGCCTTCAATTCTTTTTAAAAGACGGTTCTTCATATAGGGGAGAAGCGCCAGGCCACTGATTAAATTCAGCATCCCTAGGATGAAGACAATCTGGAGGGGCTGAAGATAATGTATGAGGATGAAGGTGAAGCCCAGTCCACCAATCAATGAACCAAGTGATTCTATTACATAGACCTGACCTAGTGGAAAGCGGTTTGGACCCCACCCTTTCCCTCCCCCAGTGGGGGAGGGAAAAAGGGAGAGGTAGGAAGAACAAATCTTCGCTAAAAGGGTAAATTCCAGACCTAAGAGGAGACAGAGTGGTGCTAAAATAAGGAGTGAAGATAAAATGGTAGGGAAGAAACCGACGAGTTCTCCCTGTGGTAAATGCAAGATACTCTTAATTGCTCGGATAAGAAAAATCTGGAATGGCAATATGATGGTGAGGAGAATCTGGATGAGTAGAAGCGAACCCAAATCTAATTTCCACTTTCTTATTATCTTTTCTAATCCCCAGGAGCCCAGGGCGACAAAGAGAAGCCAGGTGCCTAAAATTGCACCGATGGTGAATTCATTGCCATAGAAGACGACCAAGAGTTCCCGAATGAGCACCAGTTGTCCAACCAAGGCGGTGAAGCCCATTACAAAAATTGCGAGGGGAAATGCCATTTTCAAACAACCAAGGATAGTGTGTAATTACCTCAAAGGTGTTCCTACCACCAGGGTCTTGGTAACACTTTTAGTTTCTCCTGAAGGAGAAGTGCCCTGCAGATGAAGAACATAAATCCCAATTGTTGCTTTTTCTCTCCTTTCATTCGTTGCATCCCAGATAATTTGGTGATGTCCGCCTGATTCATTGTTCATCAGAGTCTTCACCAACCGACCTTGCAAATCAAATATTCTTAAAGTTAGCCGATTATCTATCGGAGCATTTACTGAAATTTCCGCCACTTCTCCAAGGTCAGCAGAAAATGGATTTGGGGAAATCTTTTCAATAATTACAGAACTTGAAGGAGGGAGACTTTCGGTGATAACTTGAATGTCTTGAGGAACTCTAACTAATAGTTGATAACCTGAATCATGAGGTGGTTCAGTGTCATATTGACCAACAATACCAACTATTCTTAAATTAGCATCTTTTTTTATCCAGACCGGGTCTATTCCAGTGCTCTGATTGATTCTTATCGCAATAGCAGGATTGCCATTTCTTATCTCCATATTCCAGCCAGGACCAGTTAAAGTAGGTTCACTTATAACTCTACCACTGACCTCAATCAGCCATCCTTCCATACCTTCAGTGATGAATTGATTATAGAGAAGTTTCTTTGGGGGGGGGATTGTATCCATGCCTAAATCAAACATTGAATCGGAACTTACAATCTTTACCTCGGTCAATCCATTATATTCCTGAACAATACCGGCTACCGCAGATTTCATTCCCAAAGTCCAACGATTGTCGCCAGAACCATAAATGTTAATTCCACCACTGGCATCTTGAATGAACATACTGATTGAACTGGAGCCTGATGAAAATACTGTTGATGGGCCGGTAACCACCCCAGCGATTAAAACACTTTTGCCTTGCAGAACTGAAGTATAGCCATCCGGTCCAGTCGCTTGAATTTCGGCAATTGGCATTACTACTAAAGCGAGAGGCTGTTTAGCAATTTCTTTCAATGCACTGCCAGATACAGCAGTTTTCATTATAAAAGGATACCAACCCATCTGGGCTGGCGTATATAGATTGGAAATGGTGATTATTCCTGGATTAGTTTGAGTAACTGCACATCCATTAAGAGTTATAAGATAAGGAGAACTACTTGTTCCATTTCCACTAATAGAAATATTCGCCCCATAGAAACCACCTGCCACTGTAATATTACTCATCTGGCCATCCCACTGCCAGAAGTAAGGAATAGTGATGCTTACATCGGTTAGGATGCTTATCCCGGCATTTAGCGTTATCTTTGCATTTTCCAGTTTAGAACGACCGAACGCCGTTGGCGCAATTTGGGTCACGCCAGAACCGTTTCCTCCAAAGTCCAAAAGAAAGCGGGGCATCAATTGGTAACCGCTGGTATAGGGACTGCTCACATCATACTGGCTGAGTATTCCAACTATATCAAAAGTATCAGTAGGTGTGGAAGTCCCGTCAATATCAGTATGGTAATCAATCCGCATCGTACAACTACCGGTAGAATCTGAAATAGTAACATTTTCTGAAGAACCTGCTGGAGGGAAAGTCCCAGAAGTAACATGAATTCTATTTAGGCGTACCAGTTTTCCCTCCCAATTCTCCACCCCACCGCCACCCTCACTGGTAATATCCAGGCAGGTGGCTGGAGATATTTGTAAAGAATGTCCGTGACTGAATATTGAATCTATTGTAGCAGACTTCAATTCTGTCAGACCGTTGTATTGTGTGACTGCTCCTGAAATTTGAACACTATCACCAATATTAACATTAGCGGTAACTGCCGAATCATAAACTGCCAAACCCATCTGAGTATCACCAAAACCCGAATAGTCCTGCAAAAAAGAAAGTTTACCAAATTGATTGGCTACTGTAATAACTCCCCGAACTGAAACCGTGTCATTGAGTAATAAAGGAACTCCATTAGCATCGTTCTTGCGAATTTCTGAAAGGGGAAAGATAGACCTAGTAGAATCGCTGGCTATATTAGAGAGCCCAGACCAGTTAGATACTTCATCTGCGGTCTTTAAGGCAAAATAATAAAGTGTCTTCGGTGCTAAGCCAGTAACAATCAAGGTCTCTGGCAAGCCAACAGTTTTTGGAATTGACTCATCAGTTACTTGAATGGATGAATTCCAGTTGGTTGTATCAATAGGAAATGTTGCATAGCGCAAATCATAGGTAGAAGCCTGACCACTGGTAGTATCATCGCCTGGTGCTGTCCAGGTTAGAGTTATAGAATTCAGAGTTTTTACCAAGACAGAAAGATTGTTTACTATCGCCGGCGGAATAGTATCTACTTTATCTACAGAAATAATTTGATTTGCTAAAATAGTCCACGGGGGTGAAGTCTCTGTATAACATATAACTATCTGATTATTCAAATTGCGAAATTGGAGAGAATCAATGGTAATTAAAGAATCCGCTAATTTAAAATAACCTGTATTAGTGGAATCCTGCCCTTCACTAATATGATTATTTTCAGTAATCCAGGAGCCTAATAATTTTCCTCCACCGAAAGCAAGCACGATGGTGTTTTCCGCTCTATTAGTAAATCCTGGGTCGTTATAAATATGCCCTTCCAGCCAACCTCCGGAGGCCGACATATCTAAAGAGGTAATTGGAAAATATTTGTTGGAGTAGATATTGGTATCAGCTCCTGCCAGACGTATCCCTACTTGTAGTGTATCTAAACCTCTCGCATAAGAAGTCTCAGCACAGGCAAAGACCCATCCTTGCCAATTCCCGCTTACATCCGTCCTGAACGGGGTAAATGATGTCCAGGCAGAGGTAGAAATCTTCCACTCACCGTTACTCCAAGTAGGTTGTCCTTTCCGAATGCTCACACCGTCAGCCCGCCTGAGATAGAGACGGGGACCGTAGTATAGAGTGTCAGGTAAAAGGCCGGTGCAAACAACATGAACCGCAAATGGTGTCCCCTTTGTCAATACTCCTGAACTCACTACGCCATCGTAGGCCACATATTGCGGATAAATATCAATGTCAATGGCGGCTGACAAAGAAATTGGCAAGAGTAGAGGCCTTAAATTTAACGCCCCTATTATTAGTAATCCCTTCAACTGAAATTTCATTTTTTCACTCTTAGAGCAGCATTTAAACTATATCTCTTAGTAATTTATAGGTCTTTTCAACATCACCTATATTTTCGTAAATCTTTCTTATCGGTGGCCATTCTGCAATAGAGTAGTAGAATATCATATCTTGAATCAAATCTTCCAAGAGATTTATTGAAAATAAAGCATGTCTTGTTTCGTCCAGAGGACTCACTCTCAATGATGCGAGGCTGTGTTTCTTTTTTGATTTTACTCGGCGATTGTTTTTCGCTATTTTATTTCCTCTTTTTCTTCCCTCTCGCACGGCAGGGCAAGAAATTCCTGTATTTCCGGTTTGTTTAAGAATTTTTCTCTCAGTACCTCATCTTCTATCCCGGATTTAATCAAATTAAGAATTGAGTGAGTCTCTTCCAAGACGGCTCTGAATCTTTGCCTATCGCCTTCAAAAAAGGTAACCTTTGACAGTTCTCTCTTTATCTCAAAGATGTCAACAATATTCTTGCCTTCCTCAGCTAATTTAAGTGCTTTCTCCAAATTTATTTGTGCAATTCTCAGAGGAAATTCTTTTTCGCCTTTCTTAGCTCTCTTTAGAGCCATTTCCCCCAACAAAGTGTAGGCTGTAGTCAGAAGTGCCTTGATTTCTTTTGATTCAGCATAGCTAATCACCTCCTGAATCAGCAACTCTGCTTTTGAGAATTCATTCGTCTGAATATGGAAATCTATGAGATCAGTCAAGGCAAAATAGTGCATTCTCTCAGACTTTACTTCATCAAAGATATCTAAGGCTTTATGATACATTTCTAAGGCGACTTCATTTTCACCTTTTTTCTGGTGAATTCGTCCAAATCCTAACATCGCATATCCATCACCTAAGCGATTCTGAATTTTTGCATTAATTCCAGCGTAGACAGAGAAATAGAATTGGGACCGCTCTAAGTTATTAAGGTAATAGTATATTTCTCCCAGATTATTGCAGACAATAGCGTAGCCCAAGGAATTTCCTATTTTTTCATCAATCTGCAAAGCATTTTCTAACATCTCAATTGATTGTGAAAATTTGACCACTTCCTGTAAATGATGGCCGAGATTGTTGTAAATAACAGATATTCCTAAAAGGTCACTGTGTTTTTTATAAAGAGCAAGACTTTCCTGATAGAAGTCAATTGTCCTCTGTGTATCGCCCAAATCTGCGTAAATTCCGCCCTTCTGGCTTAAGAGCCTTGCCTTCATTAAGTCTTTCTCTTTTTCATCTTCGTCTTCCAATTGATTTAAGGTAAAAGAGGCCTCTTCAAGTGTTTTAAGGGCTTGAGGAATTTCACCCCGCAGATACTGAATCCAGGCAGTTGCCCTGAGCAACCTCACCTTTTTAATAGACATCCCGTCAGAAAGACAAAATTCAGCCAGTTTGAGATAACGGAGTGATTCATCATATTTACTCATCTTCTCGTAAAGTGTGGCAAACTGTGAATAGATTTCAAATTGCATATTCTCATCCATTGCTTCTTTCAGTGCCCTTTGTAAAAGACCTAAGGCCTTATCGTTTTCGCCTTGTAAAGTAAAGATTCCTCCAAGGGCTAAAAGAAGGCGCGGAGTCTCTGAAAGTTTATTTGCTTTTGGCGCCACTTCCAAAGCTCTCTCGTAGGCATTGATTGCCTCTCTATTAGCGTAGACATCTTTTGCCTTCTTTGCCTGCATTTCAGAATATTGAAAAGCCTTGGTCCACTCTTCAGCACGATAGTACTGTTCAGAAAGTAACTCACAAAAGTCTGAAATTCTGTCTGGAAACATTTTTTCTATAGATTCAGCAGTTTTTAAGTGAAGCGCTTTTCTCTTACTCTTCAAAAGACCATTATAGGTTACCTCCTGGAGTAGCGGATGCTTGAAGATATACTCCAATTCTGGAATTCGGTTCTGTTCTTTAATAAACTCAAATTCTTCCAAAGCGGCCAGATATAAATCTAACATTAAATTGTCCATATGGGAGATATATTCTAATACTCGCTTGTAAAAACTCCTTCCGATTACTGAAGCCATCTGCAAGACATCTTTTACATCCTGCTCAAGTCTGTCCAATCTTGTAGCAATTACTGCTTGGACCGTGTCAGGAATCTCTATACTTGCTAATTGCTGGCCATTACCTGCCAATTTCCAGGTATTCCCGTCAAACATTAAGACCCCTAAATCTATAAAACTCCGAATGATTTCTTCAAGAAAGAATGGATTGCCTTCTGCTTTGGACAAAATTTTTTCTTTCAATTCTTTAGGTATAGCAAGAATTTTCAGAAGATTATGAACCAGAGCATTGCTTGCTTGAAAATTCAGGGGGCTTAAAGTAATTTCCAGAAAATTATCTTGTAATTTCTCTTTAATTCGCTCCTTTACCCTCCAGAATTCCTTGTCCTTCTCAATTCGGGAAAGACCGATGAATAATAAAGGGACCTCCGCAATGATACTTTCCCGCAAGTCAGAATGATTAGAACCCTCAAAGATGAATTCTAAAAGTTCTAAAGAGGCAGAGTCAATCCAATGATAGTCTTCAATTACAAGAATGAGAGGATATTTTTTAGATAAGGCAAGCAGTAATTTTCTGAGGCTTAAAAATATTTGAATCTTTAAAGCCTGGGCGTCAAGATATTTTACTCTCTCATCAAGTTCATCGGTGAAGCGAATGGAAAATAAATAGGCAATGTATGGAACAATCTCCTGCCAGTTTTCTAAAAAAAGCTCTTGACACTTTTTCACTATTTTTTCCTGAATTACCTTTAAAGAATCACTGTCATCAATTCCGAGTATATCCTTTAGAATCTGGAGGAAAGGCCAATAGGTGATGTTCTCACCGTAAGAGAGACAGCGACCCTCTAAAATAAGGACAGAGGAGACAGGGAGAAGGAGGGAAGGGGAGATTGCGGATTGCGGAATGTGGAATGCGGAATGCGGAATGTGGAATGCGGAATGTGAAAGATAGGATTTGAGTTCTTCCAAGAGGCGGGATTTGCCAAGACCAGCATCACCAAGGATGAAGACTGCCCCGCCTTTTCCCTTAGGTAATTTTTCTACCGTTTGTTTGAGCCGTTCAAATTCCTCGTCCCTTCCGACAAGTGGTGAATAGAGCCCTCTTATGCCTCGCTTTGACTGAGGCTTATCTTTTATCTTCAGTGGCTTAAAAACCCTGACTGGCTCTTCAATTCCTTTAAGAGTAAGTGGTGATAGTACTTCATAATCAAACAAATATCTTGAGGCTCTAAAGACTGGTTCAGATACTAATATTTCGTTAGGCTTTGCAGAATTCATTAACCTTGAAGCGAGATTAACTGCCTCACCCATCACGGTGTATTCCTTTTTCTCCTGAGAACCAACCGCACCAGCAACCACCGTGCCACTATTGATACCAATATGTAATCCGAGGTTAACTTTCCTCTTTAAGCTTGATTTCAGTGCTTCATTTATTTCCGACATAACTCTTATCATCTCTAACGCCGACTTGATTGCCCTTTCTGGGTCATCTTCGTGAGAGGTGGGAAGTCCAAAGAGGGCAATGACTAAGTCTCCTTCATATTTATGAATTGTCCCACTCTGTTTAATGATTGAATTATTCAAATATTCAAAACAAATATTGGCCACACCCATAACCTCTTCAGGGTCTAATCCTTGAGTAAGAGCTGTAAAACCCGAGAGGTCAGCAAAGAGGACGGTAACTAAGCGACGTTCTTCCGGAGCCTTGATACTTTCAAGTGGTGCTCCACATTCACCACAAAATTTCTGTCCTTCTGGACTCTCAAAATTACATTTCGGACATTTCATATTTCTCCTTTGGAAAAATAGATGCAGGCGGATTACGACGGATTCAAATGGATACACATCTGTCCGCATCTGCCTCGCCTGTCTGAATCAACAGCAGAAATTCTATTGTAGTGGTGGCTTTTTAAGCCACGAATATGACGATTAAAAATCGCCGCCTATATCTTCCTGAGCCTTGCTTAAATACCCTTTACCATTTACTATTTTATTTAGCCACTCCTTGGCACCAATTTTTTCAAAAATCTCTTTTGCCTTTTGCAGATATTCCCCTCTATCAAGAGGAGTAGGGGTGTGTAATTTCAATGATTGGGCATAATAGTAATACGCTTTTGCTATTTCAAACGGTTGTTTTAATTGTTCAAATATTAAAATCGCCTCTTTGAATTTATCAATAAGCAAGGATGCTTGTACAGATGATGGCACAGACATCCCTGTCTGTGTAACAGGCAAGGATGCCTGTTCTACCATGATTCTTGCTTGCAAAAGTAGTGCCTCTGCCTCTCCTACTTTTGATTTGAGTTCCTCAGCTAATTCCAGTTCCCCAAAAGAAACCGCAATCGTTCGCAAAATCTCTTTTGAATTGAGCTCTTTTGCTATCTTTTCAGCATTGGTGAAATACTCTCTTGATTTGTTGTATTCTTTCTGTTCAAGATAGACTCTGGCAATATTGTTGAGGCTCCTTGCCTGACCTTCTCTATCGCCGATTTCCTCTTTAATCTTTAATGATTTTGTGTAATATTCAAGTGCCTTTGGATAGTCACCAAAAATATCATTCATAGCACCGATATTGTTGAGGCTTGTTGCCTGACCTTTTTTATCGTTTATTTCCTGATAAATTAAAAGGGGTTCCTTTGCTGAACTCAGCGTCTCATCATATTTGCTGATAGAACCGTAAATCTCACTCAATTGTAAAAGGCAGTCTGCTTAGGTTAAAAACCCTTGCCCGATTCTGCAGAATATGGATTATCCTCTTATAATCAAATTCGTATTGATTAGTTGGAGTCTTCATCAATGATTCCCTTTTCGTTCAGCAAACCCTTGTATAATGTGTAATGAAACCATTTCAGACTTCTGATTAATCTTCCCAGCATACTGCAAATACGGAAACAATTCTCCGTTTCCTGCGAGTGAAACGATACTGCGATTCCTCCGAGCGTAGCGCTCCTGCGTCTCCTCTATTTCTGCTGGATTTTGTTTATCTTTTCCGCTGCCAAGTTTAATGCCTCCTGTGGTGAAATTATTCCTTTTAAGGCGGACTGAAGTCCTTCCTCTTCTAAAATGGTTCGCCCATTGAACCAAATCACACTCTGCGGTTCTGGTTCGGCATAATTCACTTGTTCAATCACCTCGGAAAGCCTGGGGTTCTCTTTAAGATATTTCTTGAATATTTCCGTCTTCAAGGCACTCTGGCGCAAAGGAAGATAACTTGAACCAATCGCCCATTTAGCGGTATTCTCCGTAAGACTCATCCATTTGATAAACTCCCAAGCCGCTTCTTGTCTTTCCTTAGGAGGCTTTGAGAAGAGGATGACATTTGTTCCTGAAAGAACAACGCCTTTTCTTTTTTGTGCAGGAAGTGGTGCCAGTCCCATCTCAATTCTTTCTTCGGGCTTGCTTCTCTGCAAAGCCTCACGGATGTAGGCAAGAGAAGCAATAGAACTTTGAATCATTCCCACTTTCCCGGCTAAAAGGTCATTCTGATGTTCAAAGCCCGTCACCAAATAGGCTACCTTTTCTTTATGCAACTGGTCCACTAAATAGGTCAAAGCTTCCACTCCTTCGAGGCTATTGAACTCTGTTTTCTTTCCGTCATCGCTCAGGGGCTTTCCTCCATTTTGTAACAGAAGACATTGAAACATCCAGGTGGCGCCTATAGGAAAAGCCGTTCCCCACTGTTCAGGCAAACCATCACCGTTTGTATCTTTTGTCAATCGCTTTGCAGCATTCAAAAACTCACCCCAATCTTTGGGGAACTGTTCTATTCCTTCCTGGCGAAAAAGTCTTTTATTATAATAATAAACTGGCACACTCTTATTAAAAGGGAAAGACCAGATTTTACCATCAAAAGTATTATCTCGCAGCATTGCTGGCCAGAAATCTGCCAAATCCTCCTTAGACAATCCGTTTGGTCCATCAATGAAGTCTTGAATAGGTGTGATGCTTGCGGTTTCAATCAATTGAGAGGTCCAGGATTCGTAGGCTTGAGCCATTTCTGGGGGATTACCTGCCGCCACCGCCGCCATAATCTTCTGGGAAAGTGCAGTGTAACTTCCCATACTCACTGTCTTCAGCAATATTTTGGGATGGGTTTTATTAAATTCAGCTACCATTTCATCTAAGGTCTTCCCCAAAGGCCCACCCATCACATGCCAGAAAGTAACCTCAATTTGGCCGCTCTTCTCAACTTTCTTTGTGCAACCAAAAGACAGCAAGTAAAAGATGGGAAAATAGAGCAAAGGTTTCAGATTCATCTTTTTCTTTACTTCTTTGCCGGAGGTAAGGCTCCTTCAATCTCCATTTCTTCAGGATACTCAATAGTGAAGGACACATCCAGGAGAAATTTTTGTTTCGGGTTGAGTTTCTCTTTCCAATAATATATCCCTTTTTCTTTATCCTCTTCTGCAGGCTTGACTGAGAACGAAACATCTTTCACCTTAATATCGCTGTGTTGGGAGACAGGAATCTGGTCAATCAGGGTAACATCTATATTCTGGGGCTGGAAATTTTCCACAGTGTTACGATAAACGACTTCCCTTTTCAGACGACTTCCACTTTTTACCACAAATGACTTGAGCAATTCTCTTTTTACCTTTACCCGCTCATCCACGCCGAAGGAAACTGCGGTTGATTCCTGAGGTGCCAGATTAGGAAAGAATATCTTGCCGGTGAAATCGCCGCCTACATAGGTTCCGCCTTCGCCACCGATAAAAATATAATCACTGGCATTCTGTATTTTCCCTTGAAGGTAGGTTCTGGATACAACCCGTGGGAGTATGTAGTACTCAAATCTTGCCGGGAGAGCAGTTTGACAAATAGAAACTTTTTTCTCTGGCTCGCCACTCTTCACTGTCATTCTTCCTGGCAGAGGATATTGAAGCGAAATACCCGCCTCAACCAGAGGTGCGGTTTGTGCCGATTCTTCAGCAAGAACTACTCTTGGGGTCGTAGGCACCATCATTGCGACGCGTGGTGCCATCGCTTTTTCCGCCTTATACTGCGGTCTTGGTCTCAGGTACCAAGGTTGAGGTTCTGGAGCCATTCCACCCAAGGCTGGGACGGCGGTAGAGAGAACAATTTTACTGTTTACCCAGTCTTCACCTGAATTCTGTGAAAGGCGAGCAAAGTAAGATAAATCAATCTTATCCTCTTCGCCCATGGCTCTCAATTCGTAATAGGTCGTCCAGCGAGCCGCTTGGGGGATGAAATAGGAAAGTTGAAGCTCATAGTCATCGGGGGATGAACTGTAGACGGCAAAGCAAATTTCCTTTCTATTTTCTACTATGGCTTTTGTGTCCTGTAATTCTCTTTTAAGAGCATCAATCCTTTCGTTCAAATCCTTTCGAATTCTTTCAATTTCTGCTAAACGCAACCTTGCCTTGGTGAGTTCTTCACTCATAAAGTTCAATCCCGCTCGCCAGGCACCGGGTTCAACCTTTCCAGTTAAAAGTTCTTTTGAGATAACTTCTGGGGCTCCAACCGAAATTGAGAGCAGAAATTTTTCTTTATCTTTTATGACTTCTATTTCTTTACCTAATGTCTCATCTTCTTTTTCTAATCTTTTTATCTTCTCTTCTAATTCTTTCACTCTCGGAGGCAGTTCTCTGGCATAACCTTTTTTTATCTGAACTTCTCCGATTTTTAACCCGGGCGCCTTGACTCTTACCGATTGGTCATCAAGAATTCCAGGCAGGCCTGGGAAGGATAAGAATTCCTCACCCGAGATTCTGACCGTCCCCTCTCTCACTATCAAAGCACGGTCCTGGTAAACCGTCACTGAATCAACCTGGGAAGAAACCTCCAAGCTGATTAAGAACAACAATAGAATGGACATTTTGACCTCCTTTTTTGACGGGTTATCTCAAAATTTAACCACGGAAACATAACACGGTGATATGCTAATATGCTTATATACTGATACGGAAACTACATATGGCGGATAGGCTACGGTCGCGGTTACGAAGCTCGTTTCGGTTAATAAGTTTATTGGGTTTATTGAGTTCATTGAGTTTCTTGAGTTTTATAACCTAAGAAACTATGTAAACCCAAAAAACTGTGCAAACTTTCTCAAGATTGACGATACAAGCCTCGTAATCCTAACCCATTGGCGATCTTGCTTATACATATCAGCATATCACCATATCAGCTTTGATGATTTGTCAAGTTTATTGTATCAATCTCCAGAGGATAAAGTCAATAGTTTTTGTTAGACTTGAACGCTCCCCGGAATCAAATAGAGGAATCGTAGGATTCCAAGAACCACTGACTATCCTTCTCAGCAAATAATATTCTTCTGATAGACCCATCAGAGAGTCTCACCACAAATATTCTCTTCCTCTCTCTGGAACTCATATCTTCCACATTTTCTTGTTCAATAATCTCCTTGATTTGATACTTCTTTCCCTCACAGACAAAGGCTTGGGGAGATTCATTCCCTTTATAGCCAGAATAACATTGGACTTCTATCTTCCTATTCATCTCGTATAGAAGCAATTTAGCAAACCTAAAGGTTTGTCCTACATAATTTGGGGGGCTCTCCACAGAATATAGTAGGGAGACAATTTCAATGCAAAATTAACATGGCAAAATTAGTAATTATCAATTGTCAATTATCAATGAAGAGGTAAAGCTGAACATTTTGCATGGCTAATTGTTAATTTTACAATGAATAATTGTTTACTTATCGCAACCCGTGACGAGCCATTTTTCATCATTCCTTGAACATTTCTAAATTTCGCCATCCACGAAACAGGAGGTTCAACAAACAAATTCCCCCACCAATCAATACAGCTATCGGAGCACCAAGAAACTTCGCCACCGTGCCTGCTTGAAGACTGCCCAAAGGCATCATTCCCATAAAGGTCAGAGTATAAATGCTCATCACCCTTCCTCGCAGATGGTCTGAAACATTTGTTTGGATTTCTGTATTGATAGAAGCCATTTGACTGGACATACCAAATCCTACAAATAACAAGAAAACCATAGAAAGAATTAGGCTTCGTGAAAAGGAAAAGAGAATCAACATTATGGAAAATAAAAATCCTCCCCCCAATATCAAATATCCTCTCTTCTTGAAATCGCCTAAAGTAGCCAGAGTCAAGGCACCAGCTAAGGCGCCGGTTCCAGTAGCAGACATCAAAATGCCTAAACCCCGAGGTCCAGCATATAGAATGTCACGGGCGAAAACAGGCATCAACATTGCGTAAGACATTCCGAAGATACTAACAACTGCCGTAAATTCAATAAGTGTTGAAATTTTTTGATGGCGACGAACATAGCGCAAACCTTCTTTCAGATTGAGAAGCAGAGAATCATCAGAAGATGCTTTTGGTTCAAATTTTCCTCTCATCAAAAAGAGCCCGACGATTACTGCCAGAAAACTTATTCCATTAAGATAAAAACATCCTACCAAACCCATGGCGGCAATTAGCAGTCCCGCAATAGCGGGACCAATAATCCTGGAAGCATTAAACATTGAAGAATTCAAAGCAATGGCATTCATCAAGTCTGCCCTCCCTACCATTTCAATGACGAATGACTGTCTTGCCGGAGCATCAAAGGCATTGACTACTCCCAACATTCCAGCAATCACCATAATCTGCCAATAACGAATCCACCCAAGTGAAATAAGCCCGGCAATTAAGAACGCCAGAATCATTGCTATTATCTGTGTGAGAATTATCAGATTCTTTTTGCTAAGGCGGTCTGCCACTGCTCCGCCGATGGGAGAAAGAAATAACATTGGAAGTGAAGCAATAGTAGCCACAAAACCGAGTTTAAATGGAGAATTCGTTAGTTGTAATACTAGCCAGCCTTGTGCTACTGATTGCATCCAGGTGCCGATGAGTGAGATGAGTTGTCCGAACCAGAAAAGCCGGAAATTCCGATGCCGCAATGCTGTAAAGGTGTGCGGCAAACGAAAAGGAATGGGGCGCTCAAGAGTAATTGTCATTTTGATTTTTGATATTTAAATTTGCTATAGCCTTCCTGAACGCAGGATGGAAAAAATTAACCAGAGTCCCAAAATTCCTGCCAGAATAAAACCAAAAACGCCTAAAATAGGGAATCCCAAAATCAGCGGACCTTTATTCAACTGCATTATCAAAGAAGAGGCGACAATTAAACCAGCGATAATTAGAGCGAAGGCCAAACGATTGGAGGCCCGGTTGACCACTTCAATCAATTCACGTAAATCCTTATGTTCAAACTCAATTTTTAATTGACCCGCGGCAAGTCGTTTGATAATTTTTTCTAATTCTTCAGGCAGGATTTTGATTAAACTAACTAATGCCTCAAATTCTTTGGAAAAATCTTTGATTAATCGAGTCAGAGAAAATTGTCGTTTCATTAACTCTCTTAAAAAAGGTTCTGCGGTCTCTACAAAGTTGAACTCCGGATTAAGGAGTAAAACCAAACCTTGTGTGGTAGAAAGTGCTTTTCCTAATAATACCAAATCCGCCGGTAGTCGCACCGCATAGTGCCGTGCCAGAGACATTATTTCTTCTGCTGTCTTTCTTATTTCAATTTTGTTCAGAGGCACCGCATAATATCGTTCCAACATTTCCCGCACTTCTGCCCGGAATTCTCTTTCATTGATTTCCTCACGGACAATCCCAATCTTAAGAAAGATTTTTACCAAGTTACTAATGTCCTTTTTCATCACTGCAACAAAAAGTCCGGCTAATAGGTCCATCAGTTCCGGGTCAATTCGTCCTATCATCCCATAATCTAACAGTGCCAGGACATTGTCTTCAAGAACAAAGATATTACCCGGATGAGGGTCAGCATGAAAGAAACCATGGATGAATATTTGCTTAAGGATAGCCTCCGCTCCTCTGGCGGCGATAATCTTGGGGTCAAGTCCTGCTTCTTTCAATTTCTCAATTTCAGAGATTTTGATTCCTTCAATTTTTTCTAAAGTCAAGACTTTTGAAGTAGATAAATTCCAATAAACTTTTGGGATATAAATGTTGGAATCGCCGGCAAAATTTCTGGCGAATCGCTCAATATTCCGCCCTTCATTCAGAAAATCAATCTCTCGTTCCATTGTCTTGGTGAACTCTTCCACGATTCGTCTGGGCTGATAGAGGCGACTCTGAGGCAATCGGCGTTCAAGAAGCGAAGTCAAATCTAAGAGAATGGCTAAATCTGTGGTAATGATTTCCTCAGAGTCTGGCCGCTGGACTTTCACCACTACTCTTTCCCCTTCCCAAGTTTTTGCTTGATGAACTTGAGCAATGGAAGCGGAAGCGATGGATTTCTCTTCAAATGAAGAAAAGACATTTTCCAAGGGTGATTCTAATTCCTGTTCTACCACTGATTTGATTACAGAGAATTCAAGTGGGGCTACTTGGTCTTGAAGTTCTTGTAATTCTCTGATAAATTCTGGTGGAAAGAGGTCTGGACGGGTGCTGGCAATTTGTCCTAATTTCACAAAGGTTGGCCCAAGTTTTTCACAGGCTAAACGAATGCGCTGAGGCAGGGATAAGCGAATAATTCTCTTCCGTTCTTTTGGTGGGCGGAAAACTTGTTTAGTCTTTTCAAAATAGTAAGTCAGATTCAGCCGTTCTAAAATCTCGGCAAAACCATAATTCATCAGAATTTTGATAATCTGACGATACCGTTTCAGATTCCGATATTGCTGAAACAATTTTGGCAAAAGCATCTTTATTGCTCAATTTTTTTGGCCAAAGCTTCTACTTTCTTTTTCAATTCCTCTACTTCTGTTTTCGTGGCGAGATTTGCCTTTTTGAGGGCTTTGGCCAGCGCTTGATTAAATGCTTTCTCAAATTCTTTCCTCGCTTCGGCTGCTTTTTGGCTCATTTCTCTCAAGAATTTTGGCTTTTCTTTTTCAGCCATTTCACCCTTTTTGATTAATTCGCCAAGCAATTCTTCTACTTTTTCTTTACTCAGCCAAGCAGCTCCGAGTCCAGCGAGAAAGACTTTCCGAAAGATGTCCGACATCGAGTAGACACCTCCTTTCTTTTTTAAACTCTCATTCTGAGGGAGCAAAGCGACCAAAGGATCTCAACATTAGGAGTATTTGAAACTTTGCAAAAATATACCATAAAAATCAATTATAATGCAAGGATAAAAAATACAAAGGGATGGAAACTACTCCATCCCTTTGTATTCGGGATATTATCAGGTCGCTATCTGCCGCAAACACAAGGGAACAAGACGGCTTTTCATATAAAATTCTAGAACGGCAGGTTGTATCCCACCATCAGTCCCACTCTGGTGTTGTTGAACCAAGAATTTGTCCACCATGTCTCCGGTACGCCAGAAATCGGCGGAGAATGAGGGTACAGTTTTTCCGACAGATCGCTTTCACCACCAGACAGGTTGAGATTAAGCATCACCGAAAACGACTCGCTGAGGTTGTACTCCATGTTTAAAGTGCCACCTGTTATTCCCGTGAAAGGTTTAACCTTGAAATGGTATTCCGAATACTGTAAAAACAGGGTATCCTTGGGCCAGTGCCAATACTTCCCGGCGAGGGGCGTAGCGACATACATCGCGGCCCTCAGCTTGTGTGAAGTCCGGTAGTTTGCGCCCAGCAACAGCATGTAGTAGTTGGCATAGAAACTATTCTTAGGTAGGTCCTTCCCCAGGTCGTCGTTGACCATCTGAAACCCTACCCCGAAACCCAGATGGGTGAATGGATTAATTGCCAGCTTCAATTGGACAAGCTGTGACGGGCAAAGCATTGACAGTATTATGTCGAAATCCACATACCGGCTTTGGTAGAACGCCCCCATAGTCAGAGGCTCTATTCCGTCGTTGTAAAAATCATTCAAATTGCTGGTGATATGCCCCGCTCCCAGGCGCAGACCGTACCTGGTTTTGGATATAAGTTTCTTCGCTTTGATTCTATTATATTCACCTTCGCTGGTCCCGGATAAAAGGTAGGCCAGTTTTTCCATATTGTCCTTCAGGTCTTTAAGCGAGGAGAATTTGACGGTCCCGGCGGCAATGATTTCCGAGGTCTGAGTGTTTATCACCCGGCCGCTAACAGTAATTTCATTACCCACCTTCATAGTGGCGCCGGTAATTACGGCTTGAAGCTCCATTATCTTTCCGAATTCCACTGCAGTCTTCTCATCTATCGCGCCAGTCATCTGAAGCTTCTGTTCCTCAAAAGCTTTTTTAAGGTAAATGCGTTCCGCCAACCGATATCTCCCAATATCCTTAAGGGAGGACACCAAATATTCGGGCACTATGACTTTGGCGTTTTCCAGTCCGATATTGTTCTTCTCTTCAAATTCCACTACTCCGGCCCTCAACAGCTGGCCAAAGACTGAAGAAAAGGGAACATAGAGCAAAGTACCCATAATGATAATCATTATGAGCAAAGCACTTTTTTCCTTAAGCACGGAGTACCTCCTTTATTAAATGTTTATCCTTTTTCGTAAAGAAAAAGTTGAAGTGAAACTTCCATCATTCTTATATTACACAAAAAATCAGAATTGTTGTCAATAATTTTTAACAAAATCGGGTGAGGGATTTATAAGCAAGGGAGGTTTTTCTTTCTTAATAAGTGAAAAACCTCCCTCTCGCCTAAGTTACAGCGGATTTCCAACTATGTTATTAAGCTAACTAACCCTTTTCGAAGGGCTGATTACGCCTTAACAACATTGGCAGCTTGTGGACCTTTTTCGCCTTCAATGATATCGAACTCAACAACCTGCCCTTCGGCAAGAGTCTTGAATCCTTCTTCCTTGATAGCGGAAAAGTGCACGAAGACATCGGGCTTACCGTCTTCGCGTTCAATGAAACCATAACCTTTGTTTTCATTGAACCACTTAACTTTTCCTCGTGGCATTTCTTTACTACCCTCCTTACTTTTTAAAGATTTGTTCGCCTACCTGTCCGTTGCGCGAGGATGCAGGGCATACGGTCAGGAAAACACGGCGAATCCACCGTTCCGCCTAACTTACGGCGAATCCGCGCCGTCTTTGTGGCAGATAGTTTGGTGGAAAGGCCCTATTGCCTTCATTGGATATATTTTAACATATTTGAATTTGTTTGTCAAGAGAAAAAGTAGAAATGTGTCATTTAAAATTCAAAAGTGAACTCTTTTTAGCGAATTTAAAGTTCAAAAGTGAACTCTTAAACTGCTATAATCTAACCCAAAAAGGAGGGTTTGGATTATGGCAAAACAGTTGCATAAGAAAT
>JBFLXN010000229.1:0-3606 GCA_040755715.1 Candidatus Edwardsiibacteriota bacterium | reverse complement strand
TTTCTTATGCAACTGTTTTGCCATAATCCAAACCCTCCTTTTTGGGTTAGATTATAGCAGTTTAAGAGTTCACTTTTGAACTTTAAATTCGCTAAAAAGAGTTCACTTTTGAATTTTAAATGACATTTTAGACAATTTTTGTTGACATATCGCTCAAGAAGAGTTATACTTAAACCAGAATCCAGTCAGACGAAATCTAAAATCTACAGGTGTTTTCTTATCACTGGATTTGAGCTCAAATGCGAAATAAATGAAAAGAGAAGAATTTGACCGATTAGTGAGTGAAGCCATTAAAGAGCTGCCTTTATACTTTCGCCGCTACTTGAAAAATGTAGAAATAGCAGTGAGAGACTTGCCCACTGACGAAATTGTGGAAAGAACAAGAAAGAGTAAAGGCGAGGTTGTGTCACTCCTGCTTGGCGTTTTCATTGGAGTTCCACGACCTTTGAAACAACCCTCATTTACTTCAATTTCATTTCCTGATAGAATTGAACTGTATCAAAAGAACATTGAAAGCATGGCTAAAACTTGCGAAGAAATCAAGGCTCAGATTCAGGCAACAATCAAACATGAAATCGGACACTTCTTTGGATTGGATGAGGAGACCATCCGAAAGATACTATCTCAATAAAAATAGGACGGACAATATAAAAATAACCAATCACCAAACCTGTCCTGACGATAGGTCAGGACCCCAAATACCAAATAATTACCAATAACCAAATCCCAAACACCAATTGGTTATGGGAATTTGAAGTATAGAAGGGGGGATGAAGAAATATGGGTAAAAGTAAGCAAAAACGGAAGAAATTTCTCATCAGACTGAAATGGAAAAAGAGAGAGAAAAGAAAAAAGTTAAGGCAAAAATGAGAGAGAGGTAAAAGTGAATAGAGAAGAAGCCTTGACCTTAGTCCAAGCTAAAGTAAAAAATAGAAATTTAATAAAACATATGTTAGCCGCCGAAGCCTGTATGGGAAGATTAGCCGAACATTTTGGAGAGGACAAAAACTTGTGGGGAATGGCTGGACTATTGCACGACCTTGATTATGATGAAACGGTGAATGATTTCCAAAGACATGGCTTGGTTACTGCGGAAATTCTGAAAGAACACAATCTTGAGGAAAAGATTATTTATTGCATTAAGGCGCATCCGGGACATGTAGAGGCAAAGAGCAAAATGGATAAGGCATTGTATGCGGTTGACCCTTTGACCGGTTTAATAGTAGCCTCGGCTCTCATGCATCCTTCAAAGAAATTGAAACAAGTTGATGTGCAATTTGTCCTGAATCGCTTTGGGGAGAAGAGATTTGCTGCCGGAGCAAACAGGGAACAGATAAAATCCTGTGAACAGTTTGGACTCGGGTTGGAGGATTTTATTAAACTCTGTCTTGAAGCCATGCAGGGGATTGATGTGGAATTGGGGCTGTAAGATAGGGAAAATAAGGAGGTTTGACAGGATTTACAGGATTGAGTTATGAAAGGTAAAAGTAGGGGTTCAAAATTTTGAACCCCTACCTATCTCTGCAGAAATCTTGTTAATCCTGTCAATATTATACGAGGAGGAGTCAAAGATATGCGAATCATGATTCTGTTAGTCATTGCAGTATTTTCATTGGGTAGCGTCTCTTTAGCTGATACAATCTTTTTGCAGAACGGTAATAAGATTGAAGGTAAAATTGTTGGTGTGACCTCGGAATTCGTAGTGATTCAAACATCCGAAGGTGAAATTCCGCTCAGAAAAGCAAGAATAGAAAGGACCGAGCCGCCTCTTTCAGAATTTGAAACAGGCGCCAAATTCCAGCCACAGGCGCAGGCAATAGCATCTACCCCGCCTGAAAACAAAAAATATCCAGTGGGTGCAGGAACAGTAATAACTGGTGGAACATTTAGTATGAACTACCACATGGAAACTTCCTACTCTTGGACGGAGATTCTTTTTGCCCCTCAGGTATTAGGATTTGTAGCTCCACATTTTGCTTTGGGTGGAGATATGAGTTTTTACTCTAACGAGGATGTTAGCACCATTGGAATTGGTCCTAAGATGCTAGTCGCTTTTGGTAGTAAAGAATCAAGAGTATATCCCTATGTAGGAATTGGTGTTAATTATCTTCATGAGAGTGACGGCGGATACTATTCAAGGGGTGCTTCTGCCCATTGCCTCAAATTCGGTGGTGGGATAAATGTGATGCTTGCTTCGCATCTCGGACTGCCAATTGAAATTGGAGCTGTACTCTCTGCTGAAGGAGGAAGCGTGGTACGATATAACACCACTTTGATTTTTGCCACTGGAATTTTGGGATTTCTTTATTAGAAGTTGACAAATCTTAAAAGGGAGAATCAACTATGAGAACTATAGTCCTATCCGTATTTGCCGTTGCACTATTTTTAATGGATGGTGTCTCTTCAGCGGACACAATCTTTTTGCAGAATGGCAATAAGATTGAAGGCAAAATTGTTGGCGTGACCTCGGAATTCGTAGTGATTCAAACATCCAAAGGCGAAATTCTAATCAGAAAAGTAACAATAGAAAGCGCAGACCCACCTCTTTCACAAATTGAGAGAGGCATACAACCCAAGCCTGCAATTCATCCAGAGGCGCTGGTTTCCGTTCGTCCTCAAGAACCGTCTCTAACTCTACAAGCTCCAAAGAGAAAATATCCTCTGGATGCAAAGACGGTGGTAATTGGTGGAACATTCAGCATAAACTACCACTTATCAGAGGCCCCAGCTTACACAGAAATTCTTTTTGCCCCGAATATATTAGCGTTTATGGTTCCACATTTTGCTCTTGGTGCTGATATGAGCCTCTCCCACGACTCTCAGTCCGAGATCACCAGCATTGGAATTGGTCCCAAGGCACTGATTGCCTTTGGTAGCAAAGAATCAAAGACATATCCGTACATAGGAATTGGTTTCAATTATCTTCACAGCAATCAGAGGGATTATTATTATGAATCTTTCTCTTCTGCTTCTGATTTTTGCTTCAAATTTGGTGGTGGGGTAAATGTGATGCTTGCATCCCATCTCGGAATGCCAATTGAAATTGTATATATATTACAGAAGGAAAAACATCAACCTCGTTTATATTGGTGGGGTGAATTAACTTCTCGTGAGGAAACTCGTAGGAGTCTGATTGTGGGAGTTGGGCTGGTGGGGTTTCTATACTGAACGAGAGGCAAATGATTAGCCCTTTTCAAGAAAAATTTCCCAATCCTTTCCTAAGTTGAGAGATGAGAAGAATGTCATTTTGCATTTTGATATTTTCCCCGCTTTTAGCGGGATCCCGCCAAAGGCGGGACTCTGTGCGAAACTGTGGATAAGTTTTTCAGACGAAAGCATCCTTGCCGGTTTCTGTTCTGAAAAACCCACAGTGAGCACATAGAGTTTCATTGCTTCAGAGCATTTCTTCTCTGCGGGCAAAATTGCTTGGGCTGTCTTTCTTCCCCCGACTTGTCGGGGGACAAGAGAAGAACAAGCCAAGAAGGCTTAAACGCTTGTCAGTGTTGATTTTCGTGCCAATTTTAGACAAAATTTTAACAAAGTCGTGCTTTAATTGGCCAATTTGGCGATATAATTCCTCAATCAGTTGGTCTTTGTCCTGATGCT
>JBFLXN010000228.1:0-3609 GCA_040755715.1 Candidatus Edwardsiibacteriota bacterium | reverse complement strand
AGGTTTCCACCCTATTCACAATCTCAACAACTAATTTCACTTGTTAACTATTTTATAAATTTATAATTTGGGGGTGGGGGAATTTTCGGCTGTCACGGTGGGGGAATTTTCGATTGACATTACCAAGTTGTGTATGGAGGGTTAGGTGGTGTATCCTTTAGGGTGATTTTTCCCAAAAACAACCCCAGCATTTTGAATTAACCAAAATGAAAGGATACACGCACCATGAGTAAAGATAACGTAGTTGAGCTGAAAAGACAAGAGGCAGATAGTGAAGATCCCATCACCAGTATACTTCGCCAAGGAGCCAGGAAGCTTTTAGCAGAGGCGCTGGAAGCAGAGATAGAGAGCTTTATTGCTCAGTATAAGGGCCTTAAAGATGAACAGGGCAAGCGGAGGATAACACGGAACGGGTATTTACCAGAGAGACAAATCCAGACTGGCATTGGAGGAGTAGAGGTGAAAGTACCCCGTATTCGAGACCGAGGCTGTGAGGAGGGGGAGAGAATCCAGTTCAGTTCGGCTATTTTGCCTCCATACTTGAGAAAGACAAAGAGCCTGGAAGAGTTAATCCCCTGGCTGTATCTGAAGGGCATATCCACCGGAGACTTTACTGAGGCATTGGCGGCTCTTGTAGGGAAGGATGCTCCAGGCTTGTCAGCCTCCACGATCAGCCGACTTAAGGCTGGCTGGGAGGAGGATATGTCTGAGTGGAAGAAGAGGGATTTATCATCTGAGCGATATGTATACTTCTGGGCCGATGGCCTCTACTGCAATGTACGCATGGAGGAGAAGCAGTGTCTTTTAGTGATCATTGGGGCCAAGGCAGATGGGCAGAAGGAATTGGTTGCCCTGGAGGAGGGCTACCGAGAGAGTGAGCAATCCTGGCTGGAGGTGCTCAATGATTTGAAAAGACGAGGACTTGACAAGGGGCCTCAGTTAGCCATTGGTGATGGCTCTTTGGGATTTTGGAAAGCCCTCTTGCAGGTTTATCCTGATACTCGCTGGCAGAGATGCTGGGTGCATAAGACAGCGAATGTATTGGAAAAATTGCCAAAGAGTCTCCAAGCAAAAGCCAAAGAAAAGCTGCACGATATCTGGATGGCTCCCACAAAAAAGGAGGCGGAGAAAAACTTTGATGCCTTTATCAGCACCTATGAGGCCAAATACCCCAAGGCTACGGCATGTTTGGAAAAGGACCGGGAAGAACTTTTAACCTTTTATGATTTCCCAGCAGAGCACTGGCGGCATATTCGCACCACCAATCCTATCGAGTCAACCTTTGCCACAGTGCGGCTGAGAACGGCTAAGGTACGCAACTGCTTCTCTGCCAAGACCGTGGTCACTATGGCTTTCCAACTCTGTAAGTGTGCACAGAAAAGGTGGATTCGCCTACACAGACCTGAAAAATTAGCTAAACTGGTTGAAGGGGTAAAATTCGTCAACGGGGCAGAAATTGATAGGATCGCCGCCTAACGCTATACACAACATTTGACAATAGCTCAACCGGGCAACAGAGGAAAGTATAAGTCAAAAGAATGATGAGGATACCTTGAAATGACTTTTTCATCTGAATTACCTCCTCTATGTTTCAAGAATTTTTAAGAATGGAGATTGCTGATGTTATGTACCGCGATTAATAAATCGGTAAAAAATAAAGATTTGATTATTGTAAAGTTAAGAGATAAAAACATGATAAGTAAATATGTTCTGGAATTCTTTTCCCACATTTCACACTGTAAGAAACCTCCTCTTTGATTATTCCTCTTTGTTATGAGCAAAATACCGAATAAATGAGCGAATATTGTCGATAAAAAAGCAATACATACTTTTTCCTCACGTACCGCCTTAATAGCATTTATGGTTGATTTTTCTGATCTGTACTCTATGCAAATGGGCAAAATTGAGGTGATACAATGCAATCCTCAGATATTGTTCAGCTTAGCAGAAGTTTAAATGAAAATACCAAATCTTATCATAAGATGTTACTCAACTATTACAAAAAGGTATACAAAGCGTATAGAAAAGATCCGCATCTTGCATCTAACTATTTCTTAAGGTCTTTAAACGTACCTAGATACATCTTTCTCGACTTTACAGAAAGTAATGATTTAAATTACGGATCAATGGGAGGTATTATTCTCGAATGGACTTTTTTTTACTTAATTAAAGGCTGCTTATGTATTGAAAACAAAGAGGATGTTTTAAAAGTGGTTGATCGATATCAAATACCATTTACGTGGAAAGACTCTGGAACGAATGTATTAAACGTTGATGTAGCACTAAAATCAGCTAAAACAACCAAACTTTACCTTATTATGGAAATAAAAACAAATTTTGAAGACGGATTTGACAAGTATTATGAAGAGCAGAGTCAAATATGCCATCATAGAAAGAAAGTTTATAAAGATTTTAAATACCATTACGTATCACTATCTAACCGGCCACCCAGATTTTATACCGACGATTCCTTAAAAACAAAAGTTGAGAAATTGGAGAAACAAAAACAACTTTGGGAATTCCCCATTGCTGAAATAGACCAACCAGATGATAGAATGATAGAAAAAGGAGTTATGTTCCTCAAATCCATTTATGACCCAATAAAATCGATTCCTGACAAAATAACAGATAAGGATATCTAATAAACATAAATGAGAGGAGATTGAAATGGGAAATTGTTCATGCGGGTTAACAGCCTATAAGTGTACAAAATGTGAACATATTTGGTGCTCTAATTCTAACTGTCGTAAGGGAAATTCTAAGCCCAAAAATTCTGGGGCTATCAACAAATGTCCTAAATGTACTGGATATGGCAAGACTACATGGAAGTAGGGAACATAGATTCCCCATTCCGAAAATACTAATTACATCATGGATTAACCTCAACCCAGAATGTTTACTTATGTCCCTTTGACTCGAAATCACGTAATAATTTTTCTGCTTCAGATTTATCTGGGAAAGTTTTGACGAGGAACTTATTCCCATTATCATCGATACGCCAAAGGGACCATGATAATGCCGCTTGTTTTTTATCGTCTTCTGGCATTCTATATACCGATATTTATTCTTGTAGAAATGACCAGAATCATTGGAAATGTTCTCTCCCATATTTAATCCAGCCAGGCCACTCATAAACGACATTATGCATGTATTGATAAATGTATACCTTCCCATATGCTGATTGCTCTAATTTGCTATTTAATTGAGCAAAACCATTTAGTTTATCTGATAAACCTAAGCCCATTTGTTGAGATAGCCGGTGTCCACTAACAATGAGTAACCATAATTCATCAATTTTTTTCTGGATATATTTATCAGCCTTTTTAATTTTTGGTTCGACAATACTGATTATCTCTGGTTCTGTGAGGCCGATAGATGATGCATCGTTCCATCCCCAGGTAATGTAGCATCCAACCCTTTCCAAGTAAAACTTATTCAGATATTTTTTTAGTAGAGGGTAATTATATTCACTATCAGTCATTATGATCAGCGACAATTATTTTTCCCCATTGACGACAATTAAAATTCCCCATCGCAGGGCGAAAAACTACGTCACAAATTCATCCCAATTTTAGTGTATAGCAACCTACAGAGTAATTGTCAAGGTTA
>JBFLXN010000227.1:0-3668 GCA_040755715.1 Candidatus Edwardsiibacteriota bacterium | reverse complement strand
CTTGTCGGGGGACAAGAGAAGAACAAGCCCAGAAGGCTTAAACGCTTGTCAGTGTTGATTTTCCTTCACTCCGTTCAGGATAAATTGTGCCAATTTTAGACAAAATTTTAACAAAGTCGTGCACAGATTTAAAACGGTATCAGGAAATCGGGTTATCAGGTAGTGGTTATTAGAGTATCAGGTTATCAGGGAAATTCAAGCCACTCTCTGGAAGTGACCTTCCCGATGTTACATCGGGACTGATTTCCTGATAGCCTGATATACGCCTCTGAGTTTTTTGATCCATTGAATTTGTCACTATTTTTGCCGGCGGACACATTGACAAAATCCATGATAGATGGCGCAGACACCGCCCATCAATGAGAATAAACCCCAAAATAGTGGACGAGTGAAGATGTGTAACAGAGTCGGCTTACAATAGGGCAAAAGGTACATTCCCAGAGTAATTAGAAAACAGCCTACCATGATGCAGATATGTCCGAAAAGGATGGTCGCTGTCCGACCGCCTTTCCAACCTAAAAACATGAGCGAAAGACCGATAATCAAAGGGATTATGCCCGCTAAATTACCAGTGGGCACGATGGTGATGAGTCCAAAAACCGCCAAGATCACTCCTAAGGCAAGGGCGATTGGACTATAAAGTTTCATCTTCTCTCCGCATCTTTAATGTTCTGTAATTTCGCAAATAGGCACCAAGTGTTGATTTGAATTCAAAAACAGCCCCGTCCCGTCCCGACGGGGTCCCTGTCGGGAGAAACAGGGAAATTAACGGAAATTTTCCGCCAGCCGCCAGAGGCGAGCCTCGCTCGCCTCGCTGAAGCGAGACCGAAGCGGACCGTGTTGTTGGGCGGAATAGAAATAGACGGAAATTAATTGCAAAAAACAATAAATCCTGGCCTGTCGCCGGGCCAGGCCTGTCAGAGCTTCCCCCATACTTGATACGGGGAACAGGTTTCAATCTATTTCATCTTCATTTTTCCGTGCCTCCGTGGTCAAATCAATACCGTCATTGTGATTTTTCAACTTCTACATCTTCTCCACAATATACTTCATCAAATCAATCACCCGGCAGGAGTAACCCCACTCATTGTCATACCAGGCGAAGACCTTGACAAAATTATCACCCATTACATTAGTTGAGAGCGCATCAAAAATCGCCGACTTCTCACTACCATTGAAATCACAAGAAACCAGAGGCTCCTCGCAGTATTCTACATATTTAGAAAGTGCACCTTCAGCCGCTTTCTTCACCGCGGCATTGACTTCTTCCTTGCTCGTCTTCTTTTCTGTCTCTACGACAAGGTCAACTAAAGAAACATTTGGTGTGGGCACACGAATGGCAATGCCGTCCATCTTCCCCTTCAGTTCTGGAAGAACCAGTCCAACTGCTTTGGCTGCACCAGTGGTAGTGGGAATCATTGAGAGGGCAGCTGCCCTGGCTCTCCTTAAATCTTTGTGAGGCAAGTCTAAGATTCGTTGGTCATTGGTGTAGGAATGAATGGTCGTCATAAAACCTCTTTTGATACCAAAATTATCCAGGATGATTTTAGCGATTGGCGCCAAACAATTGGTAGTGCAGGAAGCATTAGAAATCACCTGATGATTCTTCGGGTCATACTTATTTTCATTAACACCCATTACTATAGTAATATCTTCATTTTTCGCTGGTGCAGTAATAATCACCTTCTTTGCTCCGGCGGACAAGTGTGCTTTGGCTTTTTCCTTATCAGTGAAGAGTCCGGTAGATTCAATGACCATTTCTACGCCTAAGTCTTTCCATGGAAGTTGAGCTGGGTCTTTGACTGAAAGGACTTTGACTTCTTTGCCGTCAATAACAATAGAACTTTCTTTTAGTGATACTTTTTCTTCAGCTCTTCCGTGGATAGAATCGTATTTGTAGAGGTGAGCCAGGGTTTTGGCATCGGTAATATCGTTGACTGCCACCCATTCAAATTCTTTTTCTTTTAATCCGGCGCGGAGAACCAATCTCCCGATGCGACCGAATCCATTGATACCTATTTTGGTTGCCATGTTTTACCTCCTTGTAATAGTCCCGACAGGGTTTAGATGGAAATCGTTTGTGTTGGGTTATTGGATGTGAACCGAACATTTTGTTTTTTGCAAACGAAGGCGCATTTCTTCAGTAGAAATTCCACCCCTTTCTTTTTGTCTTGCCCTTGAACGTTCAATCAGAGCAAGAAACTGTGGATTATTGCTAAGAGATACAGTTTCTGTGTCTGCATTGCTAATGCTCACCAGTACTGCTACAGGCTTACCTCCAACCGTAACTATTACCGGCTCTTTCTTTATATCTTTTGTGTAATCTGCAAGAGGCAATGTAGCTTTTGCAATTTCAACGGTTTTCATAATTTTATCACCTCTCTTCCAATTCTAACCTTATTTCTTTCTTTTATTCCAACAGCACGTATATAAACAATCGGCTCAGGTTTATCTTTGAAATCATAATATACTCTAAGATTGCTAATTCTCAATTCCCATGGAGCAAGCGGATTTGGACGCATGGGTTTTCTATTTCTTCTTTCTACATCCGGTTGGTATTGTAATTCTCTTTCAACGGTGTTCAAAACAATCATCTGTTGGCGTTTTGTTAGAACGCGCAAGTGTTCTTCGGTATCAGGAGAGTATTCAATATGATATTTCAAATTCTATTTCCTTCCGAATCAAAAGCAATCCCGCAAAGCCAGTGTTATGTGATATGGCTTGCTTCTTCATATATTAAAATTTTTCCTACTTCCTTTAGTTCTCCTTTTGTCTTACTGAGTTTCTTTTCAATTTCCTCTAAAAATTGCATAGTTCTCCTGTCATAATATCTTTCGCCACAAGTCTTGCAAACAGGTACTTTTATCGGAATGTAGACAATATCATTGCCAACAACAAACTCTTCCTTTACTTCCGTGACTTTAATATCATCTCCATGACAAATGACACATTTCATGATTTTTTCCTCATTTTGTAATCTATCCACAATGCAGGGTTTGGTTGATAGACTGTAATGATTATCACCAGATTCTCCGCTTCATTATACGCACAAACTATGTGCAAAGGCCGCTCAACAATAGTTTTTCCAAATATCAAGATGCTCGGGTATGGCTTGTCCTCCGGATATTCTTCTATAACTTCTCCATCATATACTGCTTCGTATATCTCATGGTCAAAGATTCGACCGAACTCTTCGTTTTCCATCTCAAACTTGGCATGTCTTATATAGAATACTGAATCAGACTCAAAACATTTTCGTATCTTCTGAATCATGCCCATATAGATAACTTTTATCTTTATATTGAAGCAAGTGGTTTCATATAATGTTCAGAGCTTTGCAAACTGGCCATCCTCAAAGTCCGTTGTTAGACGCAGAAAGAAGCCTATTCGTCTTTGTATGCCAACTTTACCAAATGTTTGCCACCATTGATAAGGTACAAGCCAATCAATATTCCGAAAAGCGCAGATACTAATTCTATCCAATAAATGAATATTGAGCTTGCAATCAATATTATTGAGTTCAGAGACGAAACAAATGTAATACGGAATTTATGTCACACAGCACTAGTGCTATGTCGCATTAATTTTTGACAGGATGAGGCCTTTATTTTTAGGAAATAAGTTGTTTTTTAATAGCCCCGACCTTTAGGTCGGGGTTGAAAGAGACC
>JBFLXN010000226.1:0-3682 GCA_040755715.1 Candidatus Edwardsiibacteriota bacterium | reverse complement strand
TCTGCACTATAGCTCATATCACTGTACTTTCTGTCGCCTTAACCGCTGTGAGAAGTGACCAAGTAGATAAAATCAGATTCGTTAAATCGCTAATCCCAAATCTTTAATTTCGTGAAGCCCTATAATATTCACCGCAGAGACATCATCGTATGATTGGGTCTGTTGAGTTTGTTGGGTTCATTGGGTCAACTCAATAAACCGTGTAAACCCGACAAACCAAGTAAACCCTATGTGCCTCTGCGGTAGATTTTATTAGGATGTTTTAATTTAAACTTGTTCAAGTTTCAGGTCGCCTTTAGAAAAAGCCGCCACCTCAAAATCACTGTTCAAGGTAATTGCTTTTTTCAGGCAGGATTCTTCACATTGACCACAATGAGTGCAGCGATCCAAATAAAGAATTATCTTAAATTTTTTTTCTTCAAGTTTGATAATTTCAATAGATTCTGAAGGACAGTCTCTAACGCACATCAGACAACCAATACAGAGTGAAGAATTGAAGATTGGTGTTCCTCTAAAGCCTTTTGGGACAGAAAGTTTTTCAAACGGGTATTTCACTGTGGCTGGCTTCTTAAAAAGATGCCGGGTTAGTTCTGGAAACATTGCCCCAATTTTCATAGATTACCCTCCCCAATTTATACAATTTAATCAGCGTGTTAATTTAACCACGCTCGCCTGTCATCGGACAGGGAAACACGGAATTTACCAGAATAATTGTGTTATGTGAAATGTTTGATGTGGAATGAAAAACATGACGATTATGGTGAGCAAAGCCGAACCATTACATGACACATTTCACATAACCCATTACACAAAAATGAGATTCTGCGTTTCCCTTCCTCCGTGTTCCCGTGGTTTTCAGTTCAAATTAACAGCCTAGATCTTTGAATTTACATCATCATCCCTTTAACAATAATTACTATAAGCAACTGAATTATAGCGAGAAACGATAAATATTTCCAAGAAAAGGCAACCATCTGGTCAATTCTTATTCTAGCACATACAGCTCTAATGGCGGCTAAAAAGAAAATTATGATTAAAGTCTTAATCACAAATTGAATAAATCCCCAAATTACTCCTCCGGGAAAACCAGCCATAAACACCGCCGCAATCAGCCCTGCCCCCACTACCATTTCTACATCAGTCAAAAGTCTGAAGAAGGCTAACTTCCTCCCTGAATATTCTGTAAAAGTGCCACCAACGATTTCCGTCTCAGCGTCTGGGATGTCAAAAGGAATCCGTTCAAGTTTAGCCTCTAAAGCCACCACAGCAACAGCAAAGCCGATAAGATTAAAAAGCAGAAAAATCGGATGCTGTTGATAGAACTGAGCAATTTCAGCAATCCGCCAAGAACCAGCCAAAATTGCCGGACTCAAAATAGCTAAAAGCAAAGGCACTTCGTAACTAAAGAGTTGAGTTAAGGCTCGGGTGGCTCCATACAGGGAGAAAAAACTTGTGGAGGCCCAGCCAGCCAAGAAATAAGCTATGGTGGGCAAACTTAAAAGGTAAGCAACCACAATGAGGTCACCAGTAAAAGAGTTGAATGAAGACATACCTAACTGATAGTGCCAGATTGGCAGATACAGCGCCGCTGTAAAGACACTGGCTAAAGCAAAAATTGGCACGGCTACAAACAATGTCTTATCCGCTTTTTCCGGGGTAATGTCTTCCTTTGCCATTAGTTTAATAAAATCAGCCACTGGCTGTAAGATTCCTGCCCAACCGGTGTGAAGTGGACCATAACGATTTTGGAATCTGGCATACAATTTTCTATCCACCCATTCACAAAAAGTGGAGTAGAAGAAAAGAAAAACAATTCCCGGAAAGACAAAAATGTAAAGAAGAATTTTTAAAATGTCCATTTTCTCACCTCATTAAAATCTGATACCTCTTTTCTTATACCACTCAATTCCGTATTGTCGTAGTTCTTCCCAGGTCATAATGCGTTTTTCGTCATTCTTCAGATTATGGATTTCTGCCATTCTATCGGTGCAGGCAATACAAGGGTCTATAGCCGCAGTTACAATTGGCACATCAGCAACAAAACCACCTATTAACATATAAATAGTCGCTGGCCAATTGGCTAAAGTTGGTGCTCTAACTTTAACTCGGTCAGGCTTATCCGTTCCGTTGCTCCGAATATAATGAATGTTTTCTCCGCGCTGGGCCTCAACCCGGCTAATTACTTCTCCTTCTGGGACCTTTCTGGGTGCTTTTTTTACCCGAATTTCACCTGAGGGCAAATTTTTCAAAATATACTCGCAGATTTTGTAAGATTCCATCAATTCTTTTGCTCGAGCAACCACTCGTCCCAGAACATCTTCCAGTTCACTGGTTATGACTTCAAAAGGCATCTCAGCATAAGCGGCGTAAGGGTCATCTCTCCTCACATCTCTAGCTACATTTGAGGCTCTGGCAGTTGGACCAACTGCACATAATTCCAGTGCTTTCGCCTTTGGCAATTTGCCAACCCCGGCGATTCTTGCTACCAGCGTCGGCTCAGTAGCCCCAGTGTTAAGATAATATTCAGTGCGCTTTTTCATGACCTCAATTCCTTCAAGACACTTTTTGATTTGTCCCTCGTCAAGGTCTCTTCTAACTCCTCCAAAAGTATTCATTGCATAGTTCACCCGATTCCCAGAAATAATCTCCAAAAGATCCATCACTATCTCACGGTCGCGCCAAGTATACATAAAAAAGGTATCAAACCCAACCTCGTGTCCAGCAACCCCTAACCACAGAAGGTGACTATGAATTCTTTCCAATTCACCAACTAAAGTTCTGAGATAAAGACCTCGTTTGGGTGCTTCAATATTCATCAATTGTTCTATACCTTGAGTGAAAGCTGTGGTGTGAGCATGAGAGCAAATTCCACAAATGCGTTCAATCAAATAGAGATCCTGAATATAGGTTCTTTCCTCACATCCCTTTTCAATCCCTCGGTGATTATAGCCCAAACGAATATCGGCATCCACTACTACTTCACCCTCTACCGTAAGGCGCAGTGAAATCGGCTCTTTTAGGGCAGGATGTTGTGGTCCAATGGGAATTACATATCTACTCATTTGATTACACCTTCCTCTCTATTATATTTCCAATCTTTTCGCAAGGGATAGACTTCCTCAGGCCAACCTTCTGGGAGAACGAGCGGTCTTAAGTCTGGATGACCTTCAATTTCAATACCCAAGAGGTCATGGACCTCTCGTTCATAAAGAATAGCCCCGGGAATACATCGCGTAATAGTTGGCACAGAAGGTTTTTCCTTACCAGTATAGGTCTTAACTGTAAGAACAGTAGTTTCATTTGCTAAATGATAGAGAATTTCAAAGTCTTCTCCCCTATCCCTTCCGGTTATGGTAGAGATATGAGTGAATTTCAGTTCGTCAGTTATGATTTTGAAACTCTCCAGAAGATCTTCTTTTTTCACCGTAAGAAAGATTCGCCTCGGCATAGGATTAGTCAATTCTTCAATTTTTGTTTTTAGGGATTTTTGTAAAGTTTCTTTGATATTTTCAGTGTCCATTGTTTCTCCTTTTTATTGCATTCTATGACTCAAGGTGTTGATTTAACCTATATGTTATACTAATAGGTGTGGTAATTGTTTTTGTAATTGGATCTGTAAGTGTTTTTTAGTTGTTTTTGTCAGTAGCTTTGGTGTAATATTTACTATGCTAACTCCAGGTTC
>JBFLXN010000225.1:0-3683 GCA_040755715.1 Candidatus Edwardsiibacteriota bacterium | reverse complement strand
CCCCGAAATCCTGCGACACTTCTTCTCTTCCCAGGGTTCTATCCATATCAAACATCTGTTTTCTTGCCATTCGATATCAAAGACCTCGCCAGCGTTCTCTAGTACTTCTTCTAAAAGACCAGATGCCATCTTAGGATCTGTAGCATCCTTCTGATCCCTTAGTCTTTTGCCAAACTCTATCAGGGCTTCGTTTAAGACCTCTTTATGCTTCTCAATTCTCATCCTTATCTCTTCTTTTTTTCTCTTTTCTTCTTCTTTTCTCTGCTTCCAAACAGCTGCTTCTCGTTCTAAATCGTGCAATCTGGTATCTTGGGTTCTCTTCCCTAATGCCCTGGCCCATTCCATGGCTATTAATTTTTTTCTGATGGCTACTATTGTAGCCATATTAAGCGGTATCTGTTTCTTCTTATTTTCATCCTCTTCTTTTTGCCAGGGTTTATATTGAACCCATCCTATCTCATCCGATTCTCCTTTCGCCGAAGTAGATAATCTTCGCTTGTCATAATCCACTACTTCCTTAGCGAAAGTCTCTCGAAAAGAAGGTCCGAAGGCTTCTTCTTTTTTTAGCGCCTCTTTTTGTCTTTGCCTAACTTCGGCCTCCTTTTTCTTCTTCCATGCTAAGGCTGCCTGTTCTAAAAGAGATGGGGCCTCGCTCTTCTTCCTAAATATCCTAGCTTGTTCTTTAGACATCTCTTTTATGGCCTCTGCTCTTGTGGAGTTTCCTGAGTTTTTAGCCGAACTCAAATCGTAGTTGAAAATCATCAATACCAATTGGTTTTACACCTCTCAGGGCAGTCTTATCAGGATAAAGTAGGTTAAAGATGCCATCTGCTACCGCA
Source organism: Candidatus Edwardsiibacteriota bacterium (assembly GCA_040755715.1). GTDB lineage: Bacteria > Edwardsbacteria > AC1 > JBFLXN01 > JBFLXN01 > JBFLXN01. The sequence goes on along the minus strand of JBFLXN010000225.1, from coordinate 2,844 downwards.
TAATTGAAAAAGCTTGGAACTCCAAAGAACCTTTTTGATACCAAGAATATCCGTTCTACAAGCATCTTCAATTTTATACTCTGCCCGATATATACAGCGGCAAAATACGATACTGCCAGCACAAGCACTACTACATTTCGGATGCTGGTATAACTCTGTACCCGTATATCTTCAAGGTTATAACACTGTTTAATATACCGATAGGATTCGTCACACTTCCATCGGGCAAGATAATACTCTACAATTCTCCATATGTTCTCCTTCTTATATACATCAACAGTACAGCTTGTTAAAAGCATCATCGGCTTTATACCGAATCCCTTCACAACAACAAAGTAAAGCTTATGGTCATAGTGAGGAAGCTTTACTGCTACAGCATTGTATTGAACCTTCCTCCTCTTTTCTTTCCCCTCATCATAAATGATCAAAACACTCTCATGAGGTGTTGGTAAAACCTTCGCCATATCACAGCAGTTCTTCCTTTTACCCCTATGGATCAAATCCCTGTCTCTTAACCGAATAACAAATCGTATCGGCTTATTCCTCTTGAGATATTTCTCATATATAAAACCCCTGTCTCCGCCACGATCTATTGCATGTATCCCTCTTTCTCCTATATGTTTGAAAATTGTATCAATCGCCTTCATGATTTGGTCATTTTCACTCTTGACCCCTTGAGCCCCATGTGAATATGCCTCGCAGTAAAGGGGAATGACCTTCTTAGATTCTATGTCTGAGGCCACTGCCTTGCATAAAGGATAACCATTGCCTATTTCGTTTTCGCTGCCATCATAAACCTTCCCCAGAAATTCCATTTTCTTTGCATATTTCTTTCTTATGTCACCAGGGTCTATAGCTATTACCATGTCATCCGTTACCTTAGGAGATGCAAGCCTGCATATCTCATCATTTATCCCTCCTGTGAAATCTTCGTCATCAAGGTTCCTCGATAACCTGTCTTCTGTCTTTATTAACGCCTGCTCTTCTTTAAGTGTCCTTGCTATATTGCTCAGCTTTACATCCTTTGATGCCTGTATCCCGTAAAGCATCTCCTTAATAAGCTTCTGCTTTGGCTTTTTAAACCTCTTTGAAATGATTCCTGAGAATTTTGAGAGCTGTCCCTTAAGATTGGCTACCATCTTAGAGTTCATACTCATGATCCCTCTTTCTCCTTGATAGTTAATGGTTTGAAGGTTATATAAGATAATAAACTCAGGAATCTTTTCTTGTCTCAAATAAATGTTCTTTTCCACTTGTGTTTTTTGATTTTTGTAATTATTGCAAGGGGTTATGTAATTCCTTCATGAAAAACTCAGGAAACTCCAAAAAGAATAATCATCAATTTGACCTTAAAAGTACCATTCACCTAGTAGTTAATTGGGTTTATATATTTACTGTAGCAATTTCCTGCCGTCGCAAAAAAGCCTCCACAACGTTCCTTTTCAGCACAGTATGTGCACGCGTCCAAATAGATGTTCTTCCACGACGAGATTGACTTTCGGCTAAATGGCCATAATTTCTGAGGAAGAAGACACAGCTGGTGGTTGTAAATGGAGACGTTAATATTACAACGGTTCAAATATCTTACAGCTTTCTCTAATTCTAGCACATATTCATAAGGGTCAATCCAGAGGCGTTCAATATTTTCCCTCGCTATTTCTATTGTCTCCATTGTCATGAGGGCTACATGAATTGCAAATGGAAAGTTGTGATAAATGAACTCTACAAACTTGGGTAACCTTTTATAATTTAAAGCATGTATAACAGTCCTAATCTCGACTTTTTGGCGGAGTAGCGACAAGTTGTGAAGGCCCTTTATGGTTTTATAGAAGCTACCAGATACGCCAACTATATTATCATGGTCTTTATCGTTATCGGCGTAAAGAGCAATGGCAATAACGAGGTCTGGATGATCCACCCTCGCCAAACTTCGTGCAAATTCCAAATCTTTGAACCTTGTCCCATTGCTAAGCAAGATGAGTGCGGTTCTCGGTAGATATTTTTTACATGCACGGATAAGCTCAAAAAGTTCCTCGCATAGTAATGTCGGTTCCCCGCCTGTGATGGCTAAGCTTTTAGTTTTGCCTGGATCCATCAAGCGAATTAGCGATAAATTTAGCTCTAAAAAATTTTCCTGGTCTAAACTTGTAGACTGAGGGCACATGACACAGCGAAGATTACAGCGATTAGTTGCGAATATGGCGTTGGAGGATGAGTTGATCTCGTAAACCACCTTGACATTACCATCTTTTGAAAGTAAGACTACATCACCTTCTTGCAATGTAAGAAGTTCTTCCTCTGAAAGTCCATAAACACAAGGACGACCTCCTAAAGAAGATATATCTATCAAAGATCCTGCTACCAAATAACCTGTAGCTTTTGGGAATTTCCGTGTTGACTTTGGCATGACAAGTATATAGGGATCCTTCTTAATAAGATACGAATACCAGTTACGGAACCTAATTATTCGGCCAAGCACTGAGTGCTCTACATTAACAGCCTTTCCCTGAAAGGTTCTCACTTGATTCGAAATTCTCCGAGTTGCCTATTTGTGATCCATGACCAGAAGACATCTATTACTCCATCATCGTCTTCCTCTATTAACTCCATAAGAAAAGATATTATTCCCTTGTGTTTCTTGCAAAATTCACTAGTAGGCATATGACCCATAAACGTAGTATCTTCTTGGCATGAATAAGCCCGTATTGGATCAGCGCCACAGAATTGCTGGTAAGCGCAGCTATGACAGCCTGGTATAGTTTCCACACAGGAATTATTAATTATCCTTTTCATTAGTTCTCCGACAAAGATTTCTTTATGAGTGTTTTTCTTAACGTTGCCCAT
>JBFLXN010000224.1:0-3746 GCA_040755715.1 Candidatus Edwardsiibacteriota bacterium | reverse complement strand
TTTTTTTAATCTTAGCATTTTTCTTTCCTCCTGGCTTTAATTATATCACATTTCAGCACCCTATGTCAAGCCAGAAGATAGATTTTACAAGCCTTTCAGAAGGAGTTTTTCAGGAGTAACTATATAGAGGTGAGCATCTCTATCCAGAATGGCGATTGCATTTTGCACCCATTTCTCCGAAAAGTCTAAATAATTTTTTATGTTTATTTTAAACAGAGCATTCGTATTTGCATTGCCCACCGCTACATTATAAGGTGGATCATTTATAACTAATCTGGCTTTCTCATCACCAGTAATTTTTTTAACATCTTCCATCTTTGCTGCATCTAAAATACCTACTCTATGCCCACGAACAGGGTCTTTCCAAACTTGCCCATATTTTAGCCTGCACAACGGCAATACCTTTTCTCTTAATTCACCATATAAATCCAGTCGTCTAAGTCTTTCAGTGGTGATACTTCTATTCTCACTTTCTTTCTCAATTGCAAACTCATCACCAAATAAATTCAAAATATTTACCTTACTTTTCATACCCTTAGTTCCCCAACATAGTTTATTAAGAGCCGTCAAACACAATTTAACTCCCCTTAGCGGTGAGAATTTTCTTATTCAAATCAAATAATCACATATAACAATCCAAAATGCGTTACTTATAATTCCGGTAGAGGATGAAAAAATCTCTGCAATTTTAGGTCTTTATCAGAATAGATTGACACTGTAAACTTTTTTAGCCACTTGATGTGTGAGCTAGAGCGACTCACTTTTTCTAACATGGTCTATTCTGTTCCCTTTTTCGTCCAGTTCAGCAATCCTCCTGCCAGAATAATTTCTACCTGTCTTGTGGTCAAATCATGTTTCACAGGAATATCCGCACCACTCGTCTTATTCTTCATCGTTAAGTTCTGTGTCTTTGGCTGAATTTCACGGATAGAAGAAATTTCCAATTCATCATTCTGACTAACCTTTTCATAATCACTCTCATTTGCTAAGGTCAGTGGCAGTATGCCGAAGTTAATTAAATTTGCCTTATGAATCCTGGCAAATGATTTAGCAATCACCGCCTTTATCCCTAAATACATCGGAGCTAAAGCTGCATGTTCACGAGAAGAACCCTGACCATAGTTTGCTCCTCCAATAATAAATCCACCGCCTTTTTCTTTTGCTCGTTTAGAAAATGTGGCATCTACGCCTTCAAAGACAAATTCTGCCATCTTGGGAATATTAGAACGATAGGGAAGAACTTTTGCCCCGGCCGGCATAATGTGGTCAGTGGTGATATTATCTCCTACTTTGAGCAAGACAACACCGCTCAGAGATTCTTCTATCGGTTGCTTAATTGGCAATGGTTTAATGTTTGGCCCTTGTTTTATCTCTATTTTTTCCGGGTCCTTTGCCGGATGGATAACCATTCGGTCATCAATCAAATATTTTTTAGGCAATCTCATAGTCAATTTCTGACGGAGAGTTCGTGGGTCAGTGATATATCCTTTAATGGCAGTGGCGGCTGCTGTTTCTGGGCTTGTCAGATAGACCTGGGCATCCTGCGTCCCAGAGCGTCCTTCAAAATTGCGATTAAAGGTTCTTACCGAGACACCGCCAGATGGAGGCGCCTGTCCCATACCAATGCAGGGACCACAAGTCGTTTCCAAGATTCTCGCTCCAGCAGAAATTATCTCTGCTAAGGTTCCGTCCCGAGAAATCATTTCCAAAACTTGTCTTGAACCCGGTGAGATAGTTAAACTCACTTCTGGATGAACCTTTTTCCCTTTGAGAATACCTGCGACCGCTTTCATATCCCGCAGTGAACTATTGGTGCAACTGCCAATACAGACCTGGTTCACCTTGATCTTAGACAATTCTTTAGCTGGTTTGACATTATCGGGACTGTGAGGACAGGCAACTAAAGGGACAAGTTTTGAAAGGTCAATTTCAATTACTTCATCATATTGGGCGTCTCTATCAGCAATCAAAGATTTCCAACCCTTCAGGCGACCCTGAGCCTTCAGAAATGCCTTAGTTATCTCATCACTCGGGAAGATAGAAGTGGTGGCACCGGTTTCCGCTCCCATATTGGTAATCGTGGCTCTTTCTGGCACTGACAGTGTCTTCACTCCATCACCACCATATTCTAGGATTTTTCCCACTCCACCTTTGACAGAGATTTTTCGCAAAAGTTCCAAAATCACATCCTTGGCTGAAACCCAAGGTTTTAACTTACCACTTAATTTCACCAGGACAATCTTTGGCATTGTTAAGTAAAATGGGCCTCCGCCCATCGCCACGGCTACATCCAATCCACCAGCGCCAATCGCCAGCATTCCCAGACCTCCGGCAGTTGGTGTATGGCTATCACTGCCGAGCAAGGTCTTTCCTGGTATACCAAATCGCTCCAGGTGAACCTGATGGCAGATTCCGTTGCCGGGGCGAGAGAAAAAGATTCCATATTTGCCTGCCACCGTCCGCAGGAACTCATGGTCATCAGGATTTTCAAAACTGGTCTGCAAGGTATTATGATCTACATAAGAGGCAGACAGTTCTGTTTTCACTTTTGGAATTCCGATGGACATAAATTGCAGATAAGCCATCGTGCCGGTGGCATCTTGAGTTAATGTCTGGTCAATTCTGATACCAATTTCGGAACCCGTTTTCATTTCACCACTAACCAAGTGAGCGGAGATGATTTTTCCCGCCAAACTAAGGGCGGACAGGTCTGAAAGTGTCTTCATTGTATTCCCTCCATTTTTGATGCAGAATAAAATAGAGATTTCACTCTGGTTTAAAGTAAGATTAGAGTTTCCTCTTTGGGTACAAAGGCTAATACTAGCCTTCCCTTAGGAAAAGACTTTTTAGCCTTCTTTAAGACGGTTATAGCATTGTTCCCGTAGGCTACAACCTTTTGGCCCATTAAGGCCACATCTTTCCCTCTGAACTTTTTTAACTCTTTAGGAAATGAAGCGAACCATCTCAAATCCTTGTCCGTTTTTCTCTAACCTCCTACTCGTAATTTTTGGAGTTCCTTGAGAATGAATAGATTCTTTTCTTTGTATCCTTTGGAAATTGGACTTAATTTCTTACATGTTTCAGTTATGTCGCATTCAGCACAGGACCAAAAGCCCTTCTTTTGACAGCATTTTCTGATTTTACACCAGGGATTACCACCTCCACCCCTGCATCCCTTTGGGCAGCGGAGTGCAGATTTGATGTGGGGAGACTTTCTCTTCCATCAGTAAATTCTTGATCACAAGTTTAATCAAAGTTGATTTTCCAACCTGCCTGCCTCCTGTCAGAATATAGATTCCTGGAAGATGAAGTGGTATTTTCTTTTCCAATGATGAGCGAAAAATGTATTTCATATCTCTGAGATGGTTCAGGTGAGGGTCATTGTTCAGATATGAATTAATATCCTTTTTAAACAAATTATGAGGTTGTAATTCGTTTTTCATACAGTCATCTTAACCCGCTAAGAAAATATCCAGAGTGGTTGGGTCAGGAAAATCTAACCATAGGTTGATTTTCCTTGACCAAATCCTATTTTTTGTCAATATTTATTATCCAAATTTGGTCAATCTTTTATTCTTTGTGTTCTTTCTGTTTTGGGGTAATAATTTTTAACCCCTGACAGTGCTTTGTTAAATTTTGGCTCAAAATCTGCCTGGAAGCCTTCTGGCACAATAATATAAGCCTGTTTTGCCTTTACAACGACGCCCTGCCTGCCTCTCGGCAAGGCCGAGGGCCTGCCTGGAGGC
>JBFLXN010000223.1:0-3753 GCA_040755715.1 Candidatus Edwardsiibacteriota bacterium | reverse complement strand
GAGAAAATATATCCTGTTAGAAAATATCACCGTGACCATTAAAACTATGAAAATTCAGTTTAAACAAAGTATTCTTGAGAGTTATCTCGAGCAATTATGGGTATGAAAAAGTGCAAGACTTCAGTTAATAAGATAGGCGTTGATAAAAGTCTTGTTTTTTAAATAAAGGTAGCATAATAGATTCCCGTCTTTATCGTATTTAATGCTGTCGTATTTCATAAAGACTTTTTCACCTTTAAGTTTCTCTGACAAAAATCTTATAGCCTCTCCATTGGTTTCTTTCTTCTCTTTTACACCGATAAGTCTGACCCTCAGTCCATTGTCAAGAACAAGAACTTCAGGACTCAGGATTTCTTTGACGGTGTGATACATTTCCCTCGAATGATCTGATCGGTCGATTCTTGAGCCAAATCTCAACTTCTTTGGGTCAATTTTCTTATCAAACTTAACAGGGTCTTTAAAAATGTATGGAAGCTTTTTGATTTCATCCTTAAAATTAACCTTCAGCTTTTCCTGATATATTATTTCAATATCTGTGGGTTTTAACTTTGATTTTATTACTGGAAGGAAATCCTTATTAATCTCATACCCGATTGCGTTTCTTCCAAGATTCCTTGCTGCAAGACAGGTTGTCCCGCTCCCGAGGAAAGGATCAAGAACAGTATCCCCGACAAAGCTGAACATCTTTATTAATCTTTTTGGAAGTTCTTCAGGAAACATGGCAAGATGTTTATCCTGTCTTTCTCCAGCGAAATTCCAGTGACCATAAAAATATTCATTCCACTCCTCAGTTGTGAGTTTTGACTTTTCTTTAATATCGCGACTGACCTTTGGAGAGTCACCAAGCTTTTTGAGTATCAAAATAAACTCATAATCGAGCTTTATGATACCATTGCGTGGATAAGGGAAAGACCCCATAACCGTTGCCCCTCCTGTTGTATTGCATGTAGTAACCTTCTGCCAGATAATAGCACCCATGTAATCAAAACCGATGGTTTCGCAGAATTTAATGATTTCTTCTCTTATAGGAATGATCTTATATCGGCCATAATACACCGACCGTGCAAACTGATCACCGATGTTTACACACAAACGACAGCCTTTATGTAAAATCCTATAACATTCATTCCAGACAAGGTTAAGATTGTTTATGTAGTCCTCGTAACTATCATTAAACCCTATTTGACTCCCATTACCGTAATCCTTCAATTGCCAATAAGGCGGAGAGGTGATAACAAGATGAACAGACTCATCCTTAAGCTCTTTCATCTTTCTGCTATCACCGATGATTATGGTGGTTTTAATGCTCATAAGTTTTTCTCTTGCCTTTCTATGTTAAAGCAGAAGACATTTTATTTCTAAGATTCAATAAATAGAATCTACCCTTTTCTCCTTCTTACGAAGATGTCAAAAAGTCAAAACGCTTTAACCCCGCATCCGCTGGATTTGTTTGTTAGACAAAAATTCTTTGAAATAAGCATCTATCAACATAATTCCCATTGGAAAACTTTGAATATCGTGCAACATTTTATTTGTGAATCTCAGCAAACTGTTATTGTCGTGACAATGAAATTCTACTCCCTCTTTAGGATATGCCTCTTGATAGAGAAACCAATCTTTCTCTAACACAATTATGCCGTGAAGATGAGCATCTTTGAATTCAAAAAGGGACTGAGTCAAAAAATCATTAAAATTCTCTAATGTTCTCCATCCCCTTTTTGTGTAAGCAAAAAGAAAAGCTCTCGGAGATAAGTCTACATGATACTCACTCACGGAGACAACGCGTTGGTCTTTGTTTTCAGGAGATTTTGGCACAGAACCATATTCGACGTATTTTTTATTTTTAGTCAAGTTTCTAATTTTACCTATGCTCTCAAGTGTTTTCTTGATATCCTTTTTTTGCAATACACCTTTTACTTCAACGGTAGCGTAGACCATTTCGATCGGATATACGTCACTTGACAATTCTCTGTAAAGTGGTGAATTAAGTAATTGGTCGAAGATGACAATATCTGTTTGGTTACTTACTGGTTTTGAAGGTTCAGAGCAAACTATAAAACCCGTGCCAATTCCAAATTTGTGAGGTAATACTTTTGTCAAGAAATCTTTAAGTCTTTCCTCATCATTTTTTCCTCGTTCTCCATAATGTGGAAGGACACCCGTTAAGACCTCGGATTCAAGATTAAAGATTTTTTGTATGGCTGAATAATATGCACTTATGCCAGTAGTTTGTTTTTTTCTTGCCATTGGTCTTTATTTAATATTTAAGTTGTCTAACATTTATTTTTATTTTGATTATACATTTGATTCAAAGATCATACACTTTAGGTTTCATGTCAATTATTTTTATGAAAAAACTGCCGAAGAAAGCTAAACTTTTTCTCATTTTTAAAAACTCTCTATCCGCATTTTGTGAATCCGCAGTTGTGGCAGACGGCGCAGCCTCTTTTATCCTCATTTAAACATTCCTCAAAGTCCATACTTCAAAACAATCGCCTTGCAGAATTTTTCAATATCTCCAAGGTTTTTTCTCCATACCTCATATACAATTTTGAAGTCTATCTTTTCATATTCATGGATAATCCTGTTTCTAAAGCCGGTCATCTTAATCATCTTTGCTGCAAGCGGTTTCGTGATAACCTTATTCTGTGCGAGGGTCTCGAATATATCTGCCTGCGAGCCAGGTGTTTCCCATCCCGAGTCGCTTATTATATGGCTACCTATGTCAATGCATGATTGTATTGACTGAATAAGATTAAAGGGGGTGAGAATGAGAGGCTTATCAACCAATGGCCGTCCTCCTGATACGTTTTGCTAATGCTTTTAGATAAGTATCCTGAATCGGTTTGTAATCGAGATACTCAGTGATGGCCCTTTCAGTGAATCTAACTCTTAACTTTCTGTTCCTGTCGAAAAGGAGTCTGCCCGTTTTTAAAACTTGATGTTTAAGAAAAGGTGGGGCTGTGTTCAAAATTACAATATCCACAGGCCGCATCGAAAATGTAGGGGATACAGCATAATACTTTCTCTTTAGAAGTTCAAAATTTCTCCTCTTCAATCTGGATTCATCCACAAGTATTCCAACATCTATATCACTTTCCGCTGTCTTTTTGTTTTTAGCAAGACCTCCGAAAATATAAAGTGCCGATACCTCATCCCTGCTTTTGAAATAATGAATAATTCTTTTTATGTCTTTGTCGTCCTTCACAGCTCTACTACACTCCCTTAATCCTCAATTATTGTTTCAAGACTTATGCTCATAAAATCTTCACAAAACTTTTTCTCTTCCTCGGCTATTTCTCGATAAATATTTTCTATTTCGCTCAAACTTTTTCCCATTTTTTAGTAATCTCCCCTCACCCCTCTTTAGGAAAGAGGGGTATGCCTATATACATTAAGATCACCCACACTTCGTAAACCCGCAGTTGTGGCAGACGGCGCAGCCGGATTCGTGCTCTATAGCGCCGCCGCATTCAGGGCATCGGCCGATGAACATAACCTCCTTATAGCGTTTCTCGCAATCTCCATCTCCTCTGTCTCCTTTCATGAGATACTTTTCAAGAGACTTTGCGATCGCATCAGAACATGAGGTTATCTTACCGCCGTTTGTCCATGCGTGGGAGTGACACGAAATCCCCTTCAACTGCTTGATAACCTCATCTGGCTCGATGTCGGACCTGAATGCGAGTGAGACAAGTCTTCCTATCGCCTCAGATTGGCTTGCAGCACATCCACCTGCCTTTCCCATAGATG
>JBFLXN010000222.1:0-3790 GCA_040755715.1 Candidatus Edwardsiibacteriota bacterium | reverse complement strand
ATTTATCGTTCTCGCAAAGGAAAAAGAAAATAAGAATAGAAAATGTCAAAGAGCAAAAACTTTGGCTTCCCTTATCAGGAACCAGTTATATTGAAGTCTCTATTTTTCACCAGTAACTATTATACTTGAGCTTTTACTTCTCGGATGAGGGAATAACGAGTTTAGCTATTTTCAGAACGAATTCTGCATCTCTTATTGCCTTCCTTGCATCTTTAGATGAATATTCTTCAGTCGGTATAAAATCTATGTCGCCATAGAAGGCGAATTCCCTCTCTTTCCTTAACTCCTTTGATATCTTTGTGATTTTCCTTAAATCTTTTAGTGAGACCCCTTTAAATCTATTTTTATGCTCAATAATCAGAAATCCGACATCATGAAACTTTGGCGGCTCTATACCTACAAATCTCAGCATCCCTTTAAGGCATAGTTCCACTATCTCCTGTGCCTCCCTCACTACATCAGAGTAATCTTCTTCTTGAAAGAGAATATCAAGTCCCTTCAGTCGTTTTTCTGCTTTTATCAGGTAACTCTGAGCAAGATGTTTAGTTGTCATAATTCTATCGTATCTCCCGGTTTATAGTCAGGTTTAAGGTCCCAATACCACACATTCCCCATCCATATTCGCTTTGCCCCAAGGATCCTCAGCTTGTTCCTCAATCTTTGTAATATCGTTAAAAAGAACTTATTTCTGTCAAAGATAATTTTAGCATCATCCACCATGTCCAAGAAGAGAGGGCTACCTTTATTCGCCTCTTCAGGACTTTTGATAATAGCAGATATACAAGTATTTATCCCTTCTCTTTGAAAAAATTTTAAGAATGGTTCCATCTTGTCCTCTACGATGCCAAACTCCTTTATTCTTTTCGTTCTACCTTTTGGAAGTCCCTTGGCAACTATCAATATGTCAATATCAGAATCAAAAGTCTCGGTCCCTCTGGCAACCGAACCAAAGACTACCAAGCTTATCAGTCTGCTGCCATAAAATTTTCTTACATACAGGAACATCCGTTTGATAATACTTTGTAATCTATTATTAAGTGTAAATCTCCTGGTCATATAGTTTAATTTCCCACCATATACTGTCAAGTAAATCCTACACACTTTAACAAAGTGCGTCGATAAATAACTTTATCATTTTGATTTTTAAATTTTGAATTTTAAATTTAAAGTCCCGTAGGTCTTTCCGGCGACATAAAGTGCACCCAAAGAAAGGAACAGAAGTAAGAGGTCAGCGATAATTAGAGAAAGATTTCCTGTGGGCAAATACTTCTTAACCAGGAGAATGAGCAATGAAGCTAGAGTGGTGGCTAGCATAAAGAAAGCAGGGACAATGACAAACCAAGCCTTTTTCTTTCGCAAGAGCAACCAGACAGAAATAGCCACTAACGATAGAGCGGCAAGGAGCTGATTGGCTGTGCCAAAGACAGGCCAAATGGCGGAGAAGGCATTTTTATAAGCGAGAAGCCACATCAAGAAAACAGCAAGCCCTGAATTGAACCAATACCACTTAAGAAAAGCAGGTGGATTCTTAAAGAGAATGTTCCAGAGTTCTTCAAACAGATAGCGATTCAATCTTACTGCCGCATCCAAAGTGGTGATGACAAATCCTTCAACTAAGAGAATGCCAAAGACTGCCCCTAAAGCCACTGGAATGTGGATTCCCTTCTGGACTAAACCTCCCATGGCTAACGAGAATCCTAAAACCGGATTTGATTTCATCTGCGCCAGGCTTGGCCAAACTACACTTTTATAGTCCATAAATGCAAGACCACTACCTAAGGCTATAATGGTACAGACGGCTACGGTAGATTCAAGCAGCATTCCTCCATATCCAATCCGTTTCGCATCTGCTTCATTTGAAATCTGCTTTGAGGTAGTCCCCCCAGCCACCAGAGCATGAAAGCCAGAAATAGCACCACAGGCCACCGTAATAAAAAGCATAGGCCAGACAAAACCTAATTTTGCCGCCCCCTCGGCGAGATTAAAAGGTGGTATATTCATCCGCATCCCTTGCAACCCACCAGCGACAATTGACACAAGAAAAATAATTATTCCCCCATAAAGAATCTGCACATTGATAAAATCCCTCGGTTGCAAGATCAGCCAGACAGGAAGACCAGCGGCGAAAAAGACATAAAAAGAGATAATCACCATCCAGACATTGGCTGACAGAGTAACAGGATGGGCGATACCGATGAGGATAGAAAAAAATCCAACGACAAAAGCAATCAAATAAGCCAGAACAATTGGAACTCTCCGTTTATAGATCAGAAAGCCCAAAAATGGAGCGAACAGAGTTATGATAATCACACTGGTTGAAGCAATTCCGCCGATGCGTCCGAGAACGGTTCCATCACTGGTTATTTCCATTCTTAGGAGAGTCTGGTTCGGTGAGAGACCAAGTTTTGCAATCGGCCATTCAGAGGTGAGGGAAATGGCGATAGCTGAGAGAAAAGAAGAAGTCACGAGTACAATCATTACAATGGTAAAGAGAATAAAGAGAGCAAAACCACTCTGTCCCATTGTCTTCCTGGCAATCTCGGCCATAGATTTGCCTTTTTCCTGAATACTCACAAAAAGGCTGGTGAAGTCATGCACTGCGCCGATAAAAATCCCTCCTAAGACTACCCAGAGCCAGGCAGGCAGATAGCCATACAGAACAGCCATTGTTGGACCAACAATTGGTCCTGCTCCAGCAATTGCGGAAAAGTGATGAGCGAAAAGGACATGTAATTTTGTCGGCACATAATCCCGACCATCCTTCATCGCTACTGCTGGAGTTGGTCTATGAGGGTCTTCACCTAAATTCCGGGCGATGAAATAGGCATAAACCCTGTAAGCCAAAAAGAACACAGGGATGGCAGTGAGTAATAAGAAAAGAATATTCACAAGATATTAGCCACAGAATCACACAGAATTTCACTGAATTTTTCTGTGTTTTTCTGTGAAATTCTGTGGCCTTATTCAAGTTCCGAAGCGGTAAGATAACCCTCACTTCGTTCCTGACCGCCCTGACCGTAGGCTCCACATCTTGGACAACGGGCAGGTTCGGCTTTGCATTTTTATTTTTGATTTTTGAAATTCCTAGGCTGTAAGATATACCACACAGTCTCTAAAGAGGCTGGGCTATTGTTTCACAGCAGATTAAACTTCCGCAAGGCATCTTGGATTCTGGCATCTTCCTTTGCCATTTCTCTTAAGGAGTAGACAAGATTTGTCAGCATTCCCTCTTTCATCTCTCTTATTTTCTCCTCAATTTCTTTCGTTTTGACTTCAAATGGTTTGAGCATACTTCGCCTGTCCCAGATAGCAAATCCTATGGTGGCTCCAGTCACTCCCACGAATATTGCTACAAGCATCCACATAAAGGTCATCATCTGTTCAAATCGCTTGTCAACTTGCTCAAATCGCTTGTCAACTTGTTCAAATCGCTTGTCAACCGCATCCTTAAATTCTCGTAAGGTGGTCTCCATTCTTATAAGTCTGTCTCTGTCATCAAGGGTAAATGGCACCTCCTTTGCGAGGAGACGTGGGGCTATACCCGATAAAGAGACGAACATAAAGATGGTAGATAGTACTCTTCTTATCATAAAAATTTCCTCCTTGTAATAAATGGGTGTAAATGTTTTCTATCATATTTTAAGATTTTAATTTTTTCGTACCCATTCGTGGACACACTATGTCAAGCTCTTTTTAACTTGTTTGACAAATTAATCGAAATTGACTGTCTGGCAAAATTAGCGAGCAAGAAATTTTCGTCGTAAGTGAGATTGTTTTTCCACATAGCAAA
>JBFLXN010000221.1:0-3809 GCA_040755715.1 Candidatus Edwardsiibacteriota bacterium | reverse complement strand
CTGCCATTTCAATCTCGGAGAGGTTTATGCCCTGCACAAGTAAATTAATCGCCTCTTTTATCATAAGCTCCTCCATACTAATTTTAACACATTCTTTAACATAACCACCGCAACCATCCGCTTACCCATAAGCTGTAATTAAAAATTTCACCTTTCATTGCGAGCTTGCCGAGGCAGACTCTAAAAATCGTTTGACAATACAAGGGATTTAGTCAATAATTAAATCATAATGGGACCATAAAACCTTCATCTTTCCAAAGTGATTGACAAGAATTGTCAGCAGGAGGGTTTTCTGGCATCTCAGAATCGGGATAAATGAAACAGGTTCGTCTACAACCCATTTTCAGAGGTGATAAACGAACCTATTACGCTTATAAACAAGATGTTCATTGCGGGCAACAAAAGGGAGGAAAAAGATGTTTAAAAACAAAATTATCGCAGGTTCTTCTTTGTTAGTTTTTACGCTGTTGTCTGGTTGCATGACCGCTGCTCAACATCAACAAAGTCTCCCTTCAACTCAAGAGCGAGAAATGACTGTAGGGATTGTACAAAAAGAAATTCGTGTTGGGATGTCGCAGGCTGATGTAGCAACTGCTTTAGGTTCACCAAATATTGTGACAAGGGATAGTGAAGGTAAAGAAACATGGATTTATGATAAAATCGCTACAGAAGCCTCTTATTCCAAAAGTAGTGGTGGTATAGGAGGCGGTGCAGGTGCAGGTGGGGTTGCTGGAACAACGCTTATTTTAGGTCTGATTGGTGGGGGATATTCAAAAGAGGCTGGTGCGATGAGCACAACTCAAAAGACACTCACAGTGATAATAAAATTCGATAAAAATAATACAGTGGAATCCTTCTCATATCATGCAAGCAAATTTTAAGGAAACTTATATGAAGAGAGTTTGGATTTTACTGATTATGGTGGGCATGTTTGCTTTTGGTTGTGCTACAACTGGTGCTGTTCCCCCAAAAACACAACTTCAGATACGTGAATTTCAAACTCGCACTTATGATACGAGCGACACCAAAATGGTTATGAAGGCAATGTTGAATGTCTTGCAAGATGAAGGATTTATTGTTAAAAACGCTGTTCCGGAATTAGGACTTTTGACTGCAGAAAAACAGGTAGATGTGGAAAGTAAAACTGAAGCATTTTTTGCAGCATTTTTTGCGGGTGCTCAGGCCAGATGGAAAAAGGCATGCTTTATTGAATGTTCAGCCAATATTAGTGAGCATGGAAGGCAATCTCGAGTCCGTGTTAATTTCCAGTCAAAATTTTGGATAATAAAGGTGGTATTGTAGAACTCAAGCAAATCGAAGACGAGAAATATTATCAGGAGTTCTTCTCAAAAGTTGATAAAGGAATTTTTATTCAAAAGGAAAAGCTGTAATTGCCCACAACGACAACTAACATAGCACAAAAGACTAACGTCTAAATCCTATCGGGCTTCTTTGCAACGGCAACGATACGCCATTGCTCAGAAAGTTTGGTGAAACAGAATGCGAACAATATTACCTGAATTTATTGGATCAATGGAACGAATTCGAAACAACTTCTATTTCAGTTTTTTAGCTCTCAACTTCCTGAACCTACGTCCATCCCAGCGCGATGTTATCTTGCCTGTAAACCTTTCTCAAAATATCATGACTACTCAATCTCTTAATTCTTTCGACAACGATGGTGTTCAAGAATATGGCAACTCAATTCGAAGGCACTTCTTGAATGATATCGTCATTGCATACGAAAGATACTCAATGTTAATGATTGCATCTCATAAAAATGGCCAAGTTCGAATTGATCCATGCCATATAAGTGACAAAAAGCTTGGTGCCCTCCTTTTTGAACAGCTTCCGAATGTTTATCTGCCAGAGGATTTAACATTTTTAGTACAGTTAAGAAGATTAAGAAACTCAATTGTGCACTATAATGGAGTCTATTCCGCCACAAACCAGTTAAATTACACCTTTGGTACCCAAAGGTATAACTCTATGGGTAATGAAGGGCAAAATATATCTATTGAGTTTGACAACATTTTATGGATATATGACAAGTTGATGGACACAGTTCGGCGGGGTAACATGAGTTACTTTACTCACTACCCAATACCATAGATAAGTTGCAACTGGCAGATAACATCCATTGAGAGCGACCATGTCAACAGAAAAAAGTATGCCTTAGTCTTTTTTCTTTTAAAACCAGACGGGGAAAAATGGGACGGTTCTATTTTCGAGCCTGCCCGCAACGGCAGATAACGGAGTGCTTGTCTACGACTCGTAGAGAGGTTAACACGCCGAAGGCTTCACTCTTCTATTTTTGGTAAAAAATCAGCATTTTGGGGTAAAATAGGTTAAAAGCTTAAAAGGACTGTGGAGGTGCCTATGAAATATAAAGTAAATCTCAAAAAAACAGAAGAAGGTTATTCTGTCTGGGTTCCTGGCTTGCCTGGTTGCTGGTCTCAAGGAAAAACAGAAGAAGAAGCATTGGAAAACATCAAAGATGCCATACAATCATATTTAGAAACTGTTGAGGAGCTAAGTAAAGATAAAGAGTTTCGTTATGTAGAAGTATCTTATGCCTAAATTATCAGGGATAAACCACCAGCGTGCAGTGAGGGCATTCCAAAAGGCAGGTTTCCGAATAGCGAGGGAAGGTAAACATATCACAATGACAAATGGGGAGCGGATTATAACCATTCCAAGAGCAAATCCAGTTGATGCTTTTACAATGGCGGGTATTGTAAAAGATGCTGGTCTTACTATTGAAGAATTTAAGAAACTCTTATAGCTCCTGCCCGCAACGGCAGATAACAGAAAGTTTGAGGTTAACACCCAAAGGCTACGCCCTTCTTAAACACTCGAACCGTTATCTGCCATGCGTACTAAGAAGAGAGCTTAAAAGCCAAGTTCTATGAGCAAGTAGAGTCGTTACCTACTTTATCTTTTCAAGTTTTAAAAAGTTCCTCAACAGGTCCTTCCCGACTGTTGTCAGTATTGATTCAGGATGGAACTGAACACCCTCGATAATAAACTCTTTATGCCTCACACCCATTATCTCATCCCTATCTGTGCACGCGGTTATTTCGAGACAATCAGGCAAAGTCTCTTTTTTTATAACAAGTGAGTGATACCTTGTTGCCTCAAATGGATTTGGAAGACCCTCGAATATAGTTTTTCCATCATGGTATATAAGAGATGTCTTTCCATGCATAAGCCTCGGTGCCCTTATTATATCACCACCAAATGCAGCGCCTATTGATTGATGGCCGAGGCATACACCAAGGATCGGGATCTTACCTACAAAATGTCTTATCAGCTCTACAGAGATACCTGCCTCCTTTGGGGTGCATGGCCCTGGCGAGATTACAATCCTCTCAGGCCTCAATCTTTCTATCTCAGGAATTGTAATCTTATCATTTCTAAAGACCTTTATATCCTCACCCATCTCTCCGAGATACTGGACGAGGTTATATGTAAAAGAATCGTAATTGTCAATCATTAATAACATTTTTAACTTAACTCGTTCTCTGCCATATACACTGCCCTTATCATCCCTATGGCCTTATTCACCGTCTCAGTATACTCTCTCTCAGGAACCGAGTCAGCCACTATCCCTGCACCTGCCTGAACATAAACCTTATTATCTTTTATTACAAGTGTTCTTATTGTGATACAGGTATCCATGTTCCCTGAATAGCTAAAGTATCCAACAGCGCCTGCGTAGGGGCCTCTCCTTGTTGGCTCAAGCTCTTCTATTATTTCCATTGCCCTCACCTTTGGGGCTCCTGTCACAGTGCCAGCAGGAAAACAGG
>JBFLXN010000220.1:0-3819 GCA_040755715.1 Candidatus Edwardsiibacteriota bacterium | reverse complement strand
AGGATTGTTGGAAGCGTATAAATATCTATTTAGAGCACGCGGCAAAACTGTAGGAGGTGTTTGAGAGAAACATGAACCACAAGACAAACCAGACATCAAATTCAACATCATTGCCGGATCCTCACTCGTAAATCTTCCTATATTTGGACTATACATCCTCGCCCTGAGATTGTAGAAATTGCAAGGCGCAACATCCCACTCCTGGCCAGTATACAAATAACTGTTAGGCGCGGTGCCATACGCATTGGGCAAATTGCCAAACTCATCATAAACATACGATTGCACTACAGACCCGTTAACATCCGTCATCCCCACCACCGAACCAAGTCCATCGTGATGGTAATAATGTTTCTCTCCTGTGGCAACATTGATGCGAGCGAGCAAAAGTCCATTAGCATAGATGTATTTATATCCGTCGCTAAGTGAGATTTAAATTTCACTTACATTAACTTTTTCTAATAACCAGAGGCGACAAGAATAGAAATAGATGTAGTAAAAGATAAAAAGAACCAAAGATTATACAGAACCAGCAAAAACTTTTAAAAGACCGTGTTAGACTTTGTTCTCGTATATTGACAATCAATGCTAACCCGCTTAATATTATGCTGGTCAGTAATGTTATTGGCCACACAAAAGTAAGAAAACGGCAAAGATTTGCAAGATGAGAATTATTTGCCAAATAACCTGCTACGAGTAATATCACTATAACCGATATGACTGATACAGCAAAAGAAATAATAGCTATTTCCGAGATTACTGTAGCTTTCAAAAATTTTTTGAATGACATCTCTTCTCCTATGCAAAACACCTTTTATCTTGCCGGTGTGCTTGTCATTGCGTTTATATAGTTCTCCCAGGCTTTTCCACAGTATTTCCCTAGTAAGTTCCAGAGATCGGCAAACAATTTATGAGATAGCTCCCATACTTCTTGATTGGTTGCGTAGCCATGATAGTATTCTAAATTGCGTCTTAACTGCATAGTTAATTCCATTAAAGTGGCAGCGACTTTGCTACAGTAAGCATAATAACATAAAAATGCTCCTGTGCCTATAATCCCTAATCCCAATCCTATTCCTATTTCTCCACTGGGGTCAATAAAGTTCATGGAATTATTTTGGACATACAAGTAAGCATTTAGTTTTTGCGGGTCTCTCTGCCAATATAGTCTGAGTGGAAATGTTTCAAAAGGCAGGGGAGAAAAGCCACAGAATGCACAAAACTCTCGTGGATTTACTTGCAACATCGGGTCTTCACTTCCAAACCTCCCTACTCTAGGCTCATACATCCTTGCCCTCAGGTTGTAGCCGTTCACTGGACTTACATCCCATTCTTGGCCTGTATACAAGTAGGAATTCGGCACAACGCCATACGCAGACAACATATTTCCGAACTCATCATACAAATAACTCTGAACTACATTGCCATTAACATCCGTCATCCCCATAACCGAACCCAGTCCATCGTGATGGTAATAATGCTTCTCGCCTGTGGCAACATTGATGCGAGCGAGCAAAAGTCCGTTGGCATAGATGTATTTATATCCCCCAGAACCTTCGCTTTCCAAGACCGCATACATCCCATCATAGTGATAATATTGTTTGGTCACCAAAGTCCACGGTGCACCAGGATAGGGCGGCATCTGCTCAGGAGGAGGCACAGGATAGGAATAGTAAATCACATTTCCCGAAACTGCATCTATTCCACCAGGAGCCACATCAGTAGCGGATGACATACCATAGAGATTGAATCCGGGTAGCGTCGTCATCACCACAAATCTTAAAGAATCAGGATTACCAATGAGTTCCTTGGGAATCTTTATTATAACCTTCGCATTTGGACCTCCTCCTGTGTAATTGACCGTCATCTTCTTTCCGCCGATAGCAGGATTCGGATATTTGGTGTAGTTTTGGTCAAAGATTCCAAAGTTGTCTTCACTGTGAACATAGACGCAATACTCCCAGGCAGACTCAGGACCAACTCCAGTAGAAAGTGTATCTGGCAACGCTATATTTCCACTTCCCCAAATTCTATCTATGTCCAGGGCAATATAAATTGCCGAATACTCACCCTGGGCAGTTCCATAGAGATATTTGTGCTCTATCTCAAAGAACAACCAGTTGGGATTCAGATGGACTTTTAATTCTCCAACATCTCTGGCATCGTCATGGCTCTCACCATTCGGATTTTTGATGATTAAATCTTCAAATGGCTCAGAGAAAGAGTATGTTCCCACCACTTGCCCAGGATAATAGGTAGTCGTCTTCTTAGATAGCCTCTGCCCATCTCCATTATAGGCAAAGTCAACAGTAGTATTCCCTTGATTAAGAGAAGACAGACGATTCTCAAAGTCATAATTCAGGGCGCGGACTCCATCGCTTACAGTATTTCCATTGGCATCGTAAGTGAAAGCCATTCCGTCTGAAGTAGATAGGAGGTGATTGTTGAAAATGTCATAGTTATAGGAAATATAGGTGCTATTTCCTTTGCTTAAGCGGTTGCCAGTTGGATCATAGGTATATTTTATTATCTGCCCATTGTTGATAGTTGAGGGATATGAGACCTTGGTAAGCCTTCGCAACTGGTCGTATGAATAGTTTATCTTTCCACTGATTGTGCCTCCAACGGGTTTGGTGATAAAGAGATTGTTGCTGGTGCGGTCTCCGAATTTATTGTAGTTGTATTCTGATTGAAAGAGAGTAATCGGGGAAGAAGGAATTACCAATAAGGCGGTCAGTTCCTCCCAAGGCTTCCAAGTGTGGACTTTTTTTAGAAGATTTCTACTGGTGAGCGTGTAATCTTCATACCGATTGTTTGGATAAGCAATCTGCTTGAGCGGACCTGTATCCCAGTAAGTGAAGCTGTAATTTTCGCCTTCACAAGTAGTTCTTCCCAGTCTGTTTGCTTGGTCATAAGAATAGTTCTGCTGAAACTCAATTTGAGAAGGGTTGGAAGTAGGAAATACCTTTATCTCAGTGCGGTTGCCTGCCAAGTCGTGGAGATATTGTGTAGTCTTGCCATTGTATTCTGTAGTTGTTTCCTTTAAACGATAGAAGTCATCATAAAGATAAGTGGTTGTTCCGTTTTTGTCTATCATCTTTGTTCTGTTACCAACTTTATCATATTCAAAGACAACAGAATCTGCCTTCACTCCATTGACAAAGTCAACGTAATCGTCATAATATCGCTTTTTTGTCAGCCAGCCTCTTGAGCCACAGCCTGCTCCACAAGGAGTGTAAATGTATTCTATCACCTGTCCTTTTCTGTCTATCTTTGCTTTTAGATTTCCATCTGGGTAATAAATCAGACTATCTTTCTGCCCATCAAGATAGAGAATCGCTCGCAACTGTGTTTTAGAGTAAATATATTTTGTAGTCGCACCATTTGCGTTCGCAAGTCCTATCATCTCGCCGTGAAGATTGTATTTATAAAGTGTGCTGTCATAGCCTGCGCTGGGAACATCCTTGTATTCTTCTACCTTTATTAAATGGTCTCTAACATCATACTCGTATGCTATCTGGGCAGGATTCTCTCCCCACTTAGATGTTGTCTTTTTTAGCAGGTTTCCTCTTTTGTCGTAGATGAAGGATTCAAAAGAGGTATCTGGATATTGGATGCTGGATACCCTATTGAAAATATCGTATTTATAGTAGGTCTTTATTGGATTGTTGGGATAGTCGTGGTAATAGGTTAATTATAGTTTCTAATAAATTTCTTGACATAATTTAATATTTATGCTATACTATTGTCTGGAGGTGACAATAGTATGGCTGATATACCAAGTCGTTATGTTCGTAAATTGACAGTAAAAGAAAAACAGGA
>JBFLXN010000022.1:0-24079 GCA_040755715.1 Candidatus Edwardsiibacteriota bacterium | reverse complement strand
AAATGCAAAATTTAAATATCAAAATGCAAAATTAAGGAATTTGTTTTTAATTTTTGATATGTCATTTTGATTTTTACATTTTGATATTTGATTTTCCTAGGCAGATTTTGAGCCAAAATTTAACAAAACACTGTAATTTATTTTCACCTATATATCTTCCACTAAAAGATATATATAAACTATAGATATAATTAGGGGCTGTGAAAAGTGTGAATTACCTAAGATAACCTTCACTCTGTTCTAGTTTAATTACGGTGACCTCTCCCTTAATCCCTCTCCTAACGCTTTAGGAGAGGGAAAAGGTGAGGTCTAGTATCGCTGTCATCATTCTTTTTATCACTGAAATCAGGATGTGAATTTCTTGTGGATAATGTGTCTTTTTTGCTCAACTTTTGCACAGGTAAAAATTTCAGCGGATGTTATTCACATAATTTTAACCTTCTATTAACTTTGTAATTTTTTCTAAGGTTTGTTGCAACTCTGTGTTGGTTTTAAGTTCTTCTTTTATTTTTTGATAGGCATAAAGGATGGTGGTATGGTCTTTTCCACCAAATCTAGTGCCAATTTCGGGATAGGAAGCAGTGGTTAGTTCTCTGGCTAAATACATAGCAATTTGCCGTGGTAGAGCTACTATCTCAGTCCTCTTCTTACTTTTAAGACTTTCTAAACTTACCCCATAAAATTTAGCTACTACTTGTTGGATTGTCTCAATAGAAAAAAATTTCTTTTCTCCTTTAAAAATATCTTTTAAGATTTCCTGAGCAAATTCAAGGGTAATTTCCTTCTCCTGAATAGAAGCAGAGGCAAACAGAGTAATTAACGAACCCTCCAGTTCTCTAATATTTGATTTTATTCTTTCGGCAATATAGAGAGCTACATCATTGGGAATGGGCATTCCTTCTTCATCCGCCTTTCTTTTTAAAATGGCCACCCGAGTCTCTAAATCTGGTATCTGAATGTCAGCCACCAGCCCTGATTGGAATCGGGTGACCAATCTTTCTTCTAAGTGAGAAATTTCGCGTGGAGGTCTATCTGAAGTGAAAGTAATCTGTTTTTGAGAATCATAGAGATAGTTAAAGGTATGGAAGATTTCTTCTTGGACCCCAACTTTTCCTGTAAGGAATTGGACATCATCAATTAAGAGGATATCCAAACTGCGATATTTGCTCTTAAAATCGGTCATCGTTCCATGTTGTATGGCCGAGACCATTTCGTTCATAAAATTCTCAGCCGGAACATAGTAGACTTTGTATTTAGGTCTCTTAGTGCGGATAAAATTTCCAACTGCCTGAAGGAGATGTGTCTTTCCTAAACCGACTCCACCATAAATAAAGAGGGGATTATAAACCTTACCCGGAGCCTCAGCCACCGCCATAGAAGCCGCATGGGCAAAATGATTGCTCTTACCCACCACAAAACTTTCAAAGGTATAACGAGAACGTAACTCTCCGTTTTTCACTGAAGAGGCGGCGACTGTCTCCATCACAATTCTTTGTCCCTTACTGCGAGGAATTGGTTTATCATCAACAGAAAGAAATTCCAATTCCATGGGCTTCTGCATAATTTCTTGCAAAGCATCTTGCAATAGTCCCTGGTAGTGTTTGCCTATCCAATCAATAAAGAATCTATTCGGCACCTTGACCGAAAGTTTATCTTCTTTTAAAGCAACCGCCTTAATGCGCTCCAACCAGGTAGCAAATGTCTGGTGGTGAACTCTATCTTTGATGCGGTTGAGACAATCCTTCCAAATTTTTTCAGCAGAAATTTCCATATTTTACAAGCCTCATCAAATTTTTTGATTTACTCACAACCCCAAAACCCTTATGAATCCTTAAAAAGAAGAACACAAAAACTGAAAATATAAGCCAGACAAGAGGAAGAGTTATCAACAAGGTTATCCACATCCGACCCCTTGCTCTAAGGCATTAAAAATCAAGAGGTTATCTCTAAAAGAGTCTGTTCCCAGCCTGACTTATTCACAGTGATTTTAGGGTAATATCCTAAAGGGAAACTTTTGCTCTGTTTCAAAAATAGTTACTAAATAATTGTTGATTGCTGAAAGATTTGTGTTACAAAATTTTAGTATGGCAATTTTTGTCTCCCTACTATGCGCATTTTGCCATAGTTGGATTTTCAAGATATTCCTCACTTCGTTCCTGACCGTTGGCTCTGCATCTTGCCTGCCCGTTCTTCTCTGAAGTCGCTACAACGGCCAGGGAAACAACGGACAGGTCGGAATATGATTAGGCAGATTAGCAAATTGATTTGTCCTTGCCCCGACATACTGTCGGGGTGAACGTAATCTGTTGTTTTAATCCGCGTAATCAAGACATTATTCAAATTTCTAGGCCTCAAAATGTGTAAAGGGATCGCTGACATCTTTTAGTTAATCGTAGTAATCAATGCCACCTTTATTTAATTTATGGCCTAGGAAATTATACCACGGAATCACATTTTTGTGTAATGTGTTATGTGAAATGTGTTTAGTTCTGGTAAATTCCGTGCTTCCGTGGTTAAGATTTTTCCTTTGACTCCGCTAGAAAAATAGACAAAGATTAGGGGTCAAGGAACTATGCTAATAGGTGATAATAATAGATTTTAAGACAAAAGTCAAGAGAAAAATAGGATTTTTTAAAAAAAATTTACGATTATGTTTTAGGCGGATAGGCAAACAGAATGCTATTCTTTATGTTTACCTATAGCAAAGATGCCGACACTCAAGGCAAAAATCGCAATGCTACAGCCAAGGGCAACAATGCAAATCAGAGTGATTCCCACCCAAGCCCAACCTGAGAGTTGCCCAGCATTCTTGAAGGCATGATAGAGGGCAAAGATGGGAACGCCAGCACCAATAATAGTAGCGGCAATCAAAGCGATGATACTTCGCATCTTTTCCTCCTTGTATATCAGCGATTATTTTGACGATGACGGCGATAACATATCCCGCCCTTCCCCTGATGTGAGATTAGCGAACAAGTTTGTTAGTTATTGGAACTCTATCGCCGTAATCGGATTTTTCTCATCGCCGGCATCAATTATAGTTGGTCTTCATTTTAAGAAACTTCTCAACTGAGCTAAAGGAAGATAGTTAATTACATCTTTTTCTGTCAACCAACCCCTTCTGGCCATTCCCACGCCGAGTTTGAGCATCCACAATTGTCCGAGGTGATGGGCATCAGTGCCAATAGAAACCTTCACCCCAAATTCTTTTGCCTTTCTGCAATTCAAATCGTTCAAATCCAAACGGTCAAAATAGGCGTTTATTTCTAAAACCTTGCCAGTCTTGACTGCTTCCTTTAGAATAGCATCAAAATCAATTTCATATCCCTCTCGCTTGGAAATTAACCTCCCAGTGGGATGAGCAATGATGTTGACACAAGGATGATGCATTGCCTTGATGATTCTCTCCGTTACATTCTGCTTGAAACCAGAATGAATGGCGGCAATCACCAAATCAAGTTTGGCTAAAACTTCGTCAGGGAAGTCAAGTGAGCCATTGGCTTTGATGTCCACTTCTGAGCCAGCTAAAATTTGAATTCCCTTTCCACCAGAGGTGGATCCTTTGGACAATCTTTGATTTAAAGTTTTAATTTCTTCAATTTGTTTGAGCAGTCGTTCAACCGAGAGTCCACCAGCGTATTTAACTGATTGAGAATGGTCGCAGATGGCGATATATTCGTAGCCCACTTCTTTCGCCGCTCTAGCGATTTCTTCTATTGTAGCAGAACCATCACTCCAGACAGAGTGGACATGAAGGTCGCCTTTGACCTTTTCATATTCAACCAAAGATGGGAGAGCATCTTTCAAACCAGCTTCAATCTCGCCTGAATCTTCACGAATTTCCGGAGGAATGAAGGGCAAATCTAAGTGTGAATAAATATCCACTTCGTTCTTGCCTCCAATCTTTTTTTCACCTTTTCCTCCTGAGGCGGATCCGCCTTTGGCGGAAAAGATTCCATATTCACTAATCTTCATCCCTTTGGCTTTAGCCATTTCTCTTAAGTGAATGTTGTGTGCCTTTGAACCGGTGAAATATTGCAAGGCTGAACCATAAGAATTTTCTTCTACGACTCTCAAGTCAACCTGAATTCCACCTTCTACTACGACCGAGCCTTTGGTTTCGCCAGAGGCAAGAACAGATTTTACCTGCGGAAGTTTAGTAAATTGCTCTATGATTGTGCGTCCTTCTTTGCCAGTAGCTAGAATGTCAATATCACCAATGGTTTCCTTCATTCGTCTCAAAGAGCCAGCAGGACAAATCTCTTTAACTTTGACTCGCTTTTTTAATTCTTCTATAATCTCTTCAACTAACGGAAGTGCCTCGCCCAAGAATATTCTCTCTTTACTGGCAGTGAACAACTGCATTCCTCTAAGAATATTCTCTACCTTTTTCTTTCCCATTCCATAAAGTTTTTCTAAACTTCCGTCTTCAATGACTTTCTTTAAATCCGAAATATTTTTCACACCCAATTCTTTGTGGGCTACGGCTAAGGTTTTTGGTCCGAGGCTTTGAATGGCTAAGAGGTCTGCCAATCCATCAGGAACACCTTTTTTCACTTCTTCGTATTTGCTCATCTTGCCAGTCTTCAAGTATTCTTCAATCTTTTCTGCCATTCCTTCGCCTACGCCGGGGATTTGGCGCAATTTTCCCTCGGCGTAGATTTTCTCTATATCTTCGGTCAGGTCTTGAATGACGCGTGAGGCTTTGCGATAGGCATTAACCCGGAAAAGGTTTTCACCTTTGAATTCTAAGATATCCCCCATACGAGCAAAAATCTCAGCAATTTCTTTGTTTTTCATCCGAAAAATACGATTTTCACCACAGAGAACACAAAGGACACAGAGTAATTCAAGGCAAAATTAGCAAGGCAAAACTAGCATTTCAAATTGCTAATTGATAATTTTACATTTTGCAATGAAATCAGTCCTCTGCAGTGAAAATTTTCATACCCCTTTGTCCTATTTAGTTTTGCATTGTCATTTTGAAATTTGAGTTTTGACATTTGAATTTTTATTTAATTTGAATTTAACCACTGAAAACACTGAAGGCACTGAGATGGTTTTGAACTTTTCAGTGAATTCTGTGACTTCAGTGGTTTATCTTGCTGTCTAATATATCCTACTGGAATGATATAGAGTGGTTTTTCTTCTTTTGGCAAAGAGAGAATTTCACTCACCGCATCATCGTCAAATGCGCCTACCGGCACAGAACCTAGACCCAAGGCTACTGCTTGCAGATGAAGATTTTGGGCGGCGTGTCCGACTTCAATATCAACATAGCGAATACCCCTCTGGCGATAGCGAGCTGTAGTGCGTTCGTAAATGGCGGTAATCACAAAGTCTACAGGCGCTTCCGCAACAAATCTCTGTCCCAGAGCGGCGGAACATAAGGATTTTCGGAAATCACCCGCTTTCACTTTTTCTAATTTGTGTCCTTCTGGAAGATAATGGAATAGTCCATCAGATTTGACTAAATATAATTCTAAGGGATAAGTAGCTCCGGCAGAAGGGGCGGTGCGAAAGCCTCCAACAGTTTCTGTGATTCCCTGAGTAGCCCAGCAAAGTTGGGAGATTTGTTCCAGGGTGAGGTCTTGAACCCTATAAGCCCTTTTTGAGCGCCGTTTTAAAAGGCATTCTTCTAAGGAGACAGTGCCTTTGGTAACAGGTTTTGGTAAAGTGATAATTGTAGAAGACATTTTCTCTTCTCCTTTTTTCTCAGGACAACCAAGTAATGAGAATAAAATAGGGACAAGTATAATCAAAAATATTCTCTTCATTTTTCTGCTCATTCTATTATTCTATATGAGCGAAGTGGGAGGTCTTTACCTGTTAAATCACGAATGCTTATTGTTTTGTCTAAGATAAGTATTTCTATTCTGAAGATGTCTTTTTTGTTTCGCTCCTTTAATAACAGAAAGTACGGTTGTCGGGCATAATTATATCTGACGTCAGTGGCTTTGGTCCAACCAGCTTTACCAGCTTGTAAGATTTTTTCACCATAGTATTTAAATAATCGTCCATTCGGAATACATATTATATTCAAGGCATTAATCTTCGGACGCATATATTCGTGAATAATCTGAATAGCATAGGTCAAGGTCGGAACTTTTACTGAATCATAAAAAGGTGGCAGATTAGGTTTAAATCTTTTGGTCTGGTAAGAAATCTGATTTCTGCCCAGTTGAATCTTGCCTTTATAATCGGTGTTAGTGACAACATTGGTTTTTATTTCTATATGAACAATCGCCTCATCTGATATGTGATACATCAGGTCAGACCCAATGGGCGCCGTATTGGGAAACTCAAATATCCGCTTAAAGAAATGATGAAATATTCGTTCTGCCCCAGCATCTAAATCAGATGGTTGTTTGTGTTCTTTACGAGCTGTTCTTAAGAATTCCTGTTTCCAGTCATTTAGAATTTTGATGCGGGAATTTAGTCCATCAACTACACCCCCTAAATCGCCCCGTAAAGCCGTGACAATATAATCCAGATATCTCTTTTCCAGTTCTTCTAATTCAATATCATTAACCAGTTGATTCGACATAGATTATCTCCCTGATTTCACTACATCTTTCTCTGATTATTTCTACAAATTTGGGTTGCAATTCAATCATAATGGATTTTCTATTCAATTCGCGGGCAATCTTGGCCGTAGTTCCCGAACCGGCAAACGGGTCTAACACAATTCCATCTGGTGGACAACAACAAAGAATTGCCTTTCTGGGCAAATCTTCTGGAAATACTGCAAAGTGATTGTTGTTAAACTTAGCTGTTTTCATTTCCCATAAGTCACCAGGATTTTTCCCCTGAGGATGTTTCCTGATTACCTGGAGAACATAATGCATTTCCGTCATTTCTTTATCATATTTATCATCAAAACCTAATATTTTCTTTAGTTTTAGCCAATCTTCCGGAGTGGGTAATGAACCGCCGGCATCCTTACGGAACCAATGACCTGCGGTATAGCTATATCCCAAATTGTCGTCAATCTCATTAACCGAAACATTTCTTTTTTTTCTCCATTCTCTTAGATAATTACAGATAACTTCTTGAGGTAATTCTACTTTTCTTTTCTTGATATACTTGATACCGGTAATAGAAGAACGGCCACCCGGGGAAGCGCCTACATTTATCTCGTGTCCTTTGAATTTTCCGCTATACCCTATTTGCCTGTTTTTCTTTTCTATCTCCGGTAGTAGTTTATAGTATTCACTCTCGCTTAACTCTAAAGGCAATCCAATACCATTATTTTCCCAATCAGATTTATAAGGAATACGAACTTTATCTAAGTCAAAATAAACCTCTTTTTCCCAATCATCCCGGGTAAAGAAATAAATTGGCTCATAGGTATTCGTAAATCTTGTTTTGGCTGGTGAAGGCATATGGTCTGGTTTATACCAGATTATCTGGTTTCTCAAGAGCCAACCAATTTTCCTTTTGTTCTTACCGCTTATCTTTATTTCATTAATCATTCTATAAGCCAAGCGTTGAGGAATCATTTGCAGTCCCTTATCAATATAAGTATCACCAATATTTAAGAAATAAGCTCCGTCTTTCTTTAAAACCCTAAGTAATTCCTTTGAGACTTCCAAGAGTTTCTCTATATATTCATCGGGGGTTTTCTCGTGCCCGAGTTGTCCTCCAACATAATAATCTCTAAGATTCCAATATGGTGGCGAGGTCACAATACAAGAGATTGATTCAGACGGGATTCTTTTGAGCCAA
The DNA here is from genome assembly GCA_040755715.1 of Candidatus Edwardsiibacteriota bacterium. Lineage (GTDB taxonomy): Bacteria > Edwardsbacteria > AC1 > JBFLXN01 > JBFLXN01 > JBFLXN01. The sequence goes on along the minus strand of JBFLXN010000022.1, from coordinate 16,351 downwards.
TGAAGGACATCACCGACCAAAACCAAGGGGATAGTGTCGTATGGCAATTCTATGTGATTCTTATTCTCTATGCTATTGGTTAATTGTTTGAGATAAAAATCCTGCTTATTCCTTAAAGATACAGAGGGCGCAAAAATGGTTAGCTGGTCTCTGATAAAATATTTTACGAGTTTCTTATTGTCTTCCCTAATTGCTAAGACTTCTTTTTTATCCTTGTATTTCAGCATTGCTTTTCCCTGTGTTGATTATTTTAACATTATACTTCTAACCCTGCCTGCGTCAAGGATAATATGAAGGCGGCGGACTTTCAGTCACTGCTATTATGGGCACACATCCAGAAATAGGGAGATGGCGTTTATCTAAAAACTATCTCTGTTTGCGTGTCATCGGGCGGTTGACGGGATAAACCTCTTCCCCTCAAACCTCCTGCATTTGGAACATTATCAGGGTGAGAAGAACTATACCAGCAGTTTCACTGCGCAGCCGGCGGGGGCCCAATCCTACCAGCATTACCCCTTTTTCTCCAGCCAGTTCCATTTCTTGCTTGGTGAATCCTCCTTCAGGACCAATGAGACAAAGAATTCTTCTAATTTCTTTTTTAGGCTTGGTGAACAGAGCTGGAAGCCTTAGTTTTTTCTCACCTTCAAAAGCCAAAATGGCCAGGTCATATTCTTTGATTTTCTTGACTACTTCCCCCAATAAAGTGGGCGGTTCAATCTTTGGTAGAACAGAGCGCTGGGACTGTTTCATTGCCGCAATAGCTATTCTCTGCCACCGCTCAGAACGATGGTTTTCTTCATTCGGGATGACTTCTGTTCTTGAGGTAAGAAGAGGGATAATTTCCCAAACACCGATTTCCGTGGCTTTTTCCACTAAAATATCAAAGCGGGCGCCTTTAACCAGCCCTTGCGCCAGACTGACTTTGACTATTGGTTCGTTTGTCTTGCGACGACGATGGAGGATTTTTGCTTCTAGGGAAGTTTCAGAAAGAACAGAAATTACAGCTTCATATTCACTCCCCAAACCGTCCACTACTAAAATGCGGTCACCGAGTTTGTGGCGCATAACTTTAGTGATATGCCTTGCCTCATCGCCACTGATAAGAAGACGCTGACCGAAAATTTTTTCTGGAGGAGTGTAGAAGAATTCTAACATTGCTAACGGAAAATGGAAGATGGGAAATGAGAAAAACCCTCCTCCCTTCTACCGTTTACTGTCTCCCTTCTCCCTCTCTTTTGGCAGGGATTAATTAACTTGAAGAAATTTAACACCTGTTCAGCACCATAATAAGGGATGATAATCCTTGAGTGTTTCTCAAAGGGTTTACCCGATTTGAAGCCCAAAGCCTTCATCGCCTTCTTCAAAGAATTAGCTTCACTCTGGCTGGTGGTAGAAAATCTCAGTTCCTGCCCCTGATGCGAAGTATGAGTCTGTCTCTTTATTTTGAGGTATCCTCTCTCTTCGTAGAGACGGCGGATAAATTTAACTATTTCTCTTTTGCGAAGTTTCATCTTTTAATGCCCTCCTCTAATCTTTTCTAATTGCTCAATCCGTTTCAGTAATTTTTCCTGTTCCTTCATAACAAATTGTAGGGCCTCGGCAATGGGGTCAGGTAATTTATTATGCTCTAATCTGCGAATGTCTTCCATAGAAAAGCCCAAACCGAGCCGCGCTGGCACTCCTATCGCCGTAGCCCCACTGGGGACATTCTTCACCACGACCGAGCCCGCACCAACCCGCGCACCATCACCAACAGTGATATGACCGAGAACGATCGCACCCGCACCAATTTCTACATTATGGCCAATGGTCGGGTGTCTCTTCTTCTTTTCTAAACTTGTTCCGCCCAGGGTGACACCTTGATACATTAAGACATCGTCCCCTATTTCGGTGGTTTCGCCAATCACTACATTTGAGCCATGGTCAATAAAGAATCTTCGGCCTATCCTTTATTACCTTAAAGCTGGGCTTCTTTGATTTGATTACTTCACTCACACCCATAATTGTGCCACCAGTTCCCACACCCGCCACCAGAATATCAATCTTCCCCTCTGTATCACGCCAGAGTTCAATGGCTGTTGTTTCCCGATGAATCTTAGGGTTTGCCGGATTCTTAAATTGTTGAGGGATGAAAGAATGAGGCATCTCTTTTGCTAATTCCTCGGCTTTTTTTATCGCTCCAGACATCCCCTCTTCTTTTGGAGTCAAAACCAATTCAGCCCCGAGGGCCTTCAATAACTTGCGCCTTTCAAGACTCATATATTCTGGCATAGTAAGAATTAGCCGATAACCTTTAACTGCACAAACAGAGGCAAGAGCAATCCCGCTGTTTCCTGAGGTGGGCTCAATGATTATTGAATCTTTATTGATTAATCCGCGCTCTTCAGCCTCTTTTATCATGGCAAGTCCAATCCGGTCTTTAACACTGGAGAGAGGATTAAAGAATTCAAGTTTACCAATAATTTCGGCGTTTAGCCCTTTGGTGATTTTGTTTAGCCTCACCAATGGGGTGTTGCCGATTAGTTCTGTGATATCATTAGCAAATTTTGACATGGATGGGGAAAGATTAAATCATTAAAGACCTCGGTGGATATTTTGCCGATTTCTGGTAGTTTTGCCATTTTACCTCCCTCCTCCCGCGCAGGCGCAGGCACAACCAGCACAGGCACAAGCACAGGCGCAACCTCCCCCTCCACCTCCTCCCCCAGAATAGACTGGCGGCGGATTCGTTACGGCCGTCACCTTGCCAGTGAAAGAATCCAATTTAGAGACTAAACTATTGGAAAAATTCTCTACGCCGGTCACAATGGAATTGGCAAAATTTGTGCCGGGTAGTTGCGGCATAGAAATCTCCGGCAGACCCTTACCTTCTCCTGAAGGCAGAGGAGAGGGAGTTGGCCCAGCATAAGTATGGTCATACCTTCCCCACCAGCCCGGGAGGTAAATCAGACCACTGCCAAAAATTTCGTTCATCCTATCTTCATAATTTTTATCCATCATCAGCCAATCAAATTGTTCATTCAGACTCTGAGATTTGAGCTCAGGTGTCTGAGCAGTCTTTACCTGTTCCCAGGCCTGGCCGACAATTTGTTTATAATAAACAACAGTTTCTTTTCGAGAAAAACCCTTCATTTTATTATTGACTGAGCGAATTAAATCAATCATCACTTCCCTTAACTTTCCCTCACTCACTTTTCCATCTTCTGGGGCAATAGCTTCCAGAAATCCCTTTTCGTAATCATATAAGTTTGGTGGCTTCTCTAAAATTTGTAATGAAAGTGGTTCACTCCTTTTCACCTTCACCGCACCCTTTTTGATGAGCCCGAAGAGAATCATAGTCAAAACTTTATTCAAAGGAAGTTCCAAGAGTAAAGCGGCTTCTACCGCCGTCAGTCCTCTCTTGAGGCCAACACCTTCTATGCCTATAGAGGGAGGCAAATACTTCATCTTACGGCGCTGTTGTTGGACGACACTCCCAATAGCCACACTGGCCATAATAAAGATAAAGAAACAAGGACAACTACCCATTATCAGCTGAATTATTTTCAAGAATAATGCGCCGAGAAAAGTTGAGATTGAAACTTTTGGTTTTGAAATTACGGCCGAGACATATTTTTTAGGAAATGAAGCACCAAAAAGATATTGCCGACTCGGACTGGCATTATAGTTAACCCACTTGTAAATCAGACGGTGCTCTGAAGAATCGTAATAAGCCTCGGAAAAAGGAATTTTATGATAACGAGGCTCTTCTGGTAAAACACCTTCTGGCAAATGAAAATAGACTTCCAGATGGGTAGAGCCATAAGTGAATTGCGAACCATACCAGGTAGGTGAAAACTCCAGACTGGCATAATTTTTGTCCCGGTCATCTTCCCAGACCATATTCCGTACTCGGATGGAAAAATTCAGGGTTCCCCGAGTCCCCGGTCTAATAGAGCGAGAACCTAAATGCGTTTCTACTCCATAAGGCTTGACATATTCAGAGACCCGTATATCAGAAATTTTTTCTCCATCCATCTCTGCCTGAGCGGTATTCAAATCGTAGTCTCCATTGGGCATACCGATATCCACAATATCAATGGTTTGTCCATTCTGAGCACAAGTAAAGGTTAACTCATAATAGAGATTGATTGAACCGTCAGGGTTGAGGTAGAGGTGAGAAATGTTTTGGTCTACGGAAAATGAATAATCTCCGCCTGCCGAAGTCACCAAACAAGTGAACCCCAAGAGAAAGGTTAGAAGTAGTTTTATGGTTAGAATTTTCTTTCTTTTACTCATCGCGCCTGCTCCTTTCTGTTGATTACATTTTACCTTAAAAGAAACCATTTTGTCAACCAATTTTTAATGCTAAAAAAGACTTGCAAAACAATTTTCTTTTGTGATATATTTATTAGCAATGCAAATTATTGAATCTTTCCTGAAGCACTTGATTTTAGAGAAGAATTTCTCCAAGCACACCGTAAGAGCCTATTCTCAGGACTTAAACCAGTTCTCAGAATTTCTCAAAGAAAATAATGTGAAATTAGAAAAAACCACCAAAGCCGAGGTGCGCACCTATTTGGGTCTGTTAAAACGAATGGGAGAAAAGAATCGGAGTCTGGCAAGAAAACTTTCGGTTCTTAGAAGTTTTTTTAAGTTTTTAGTCAAGGAAGAAATTATCAAAAATAACCCCTGTCAGACATTGCCTAGCCCCAAATTGGAAAAGAGACTACCATCCTTCTTAGATTTCCCTCAGGCGGAGACTCTCATGGAAACTCCACTCAGAAAAGAAGCATCCCGTTACAAATACGGCGGGCAGGTTTTAACTACTCGTGACCGGGCTATCTTAGAAATACTTTACGGATGCGGCTTGCGAGCAAGTGAACTGGTTGGCTTGGATTTAGCGGATATTGATTTCTCAGCCGGATTATTGAAAGTGAGAGGAAAAAGGAATAAAGAGAGAATCGTTCCTTTAGGAAGGAAGGCAGAAGAAGCTCTTAAAAATTATCTTAAAATGCGGAATGCGGAATGCGGAATGCGGAATGCGGAAGCAGTCTTTTTGAATTTTCGGGGGGGGCGATTGACTACCCGGAGTTTGCAACGACTGGTGCATTCGTATATCACTCAAATTGCTGACTTGTCACGGAAAAGTCCCCATACCCTGCGCCATACCTTTGCTACTCATCTCTTGGAGCGAGGGGCAGACCTTAAAGCGGTGCAGGAACTCTTAGGGCACGCTAGTCTTTCTACCACTCAAATTTATACCCATGTGACTAAAGAGAGGTTAAAAAAGATATATCGTCAAGCCCATCCGAGAGCTTGAATAACATATACAGATGAGCACAGATTTTGTCATAGAATTATCTGTGGCCGGTGAAAGAGAGGTAAAGATGATACACTCCACTACTATTCTTGGTTTGAGGCATAAAGGCAAAGTGGCTCTGGGCAGTGATGGACAGGTAACTTTTGGAGAAGTGGTGGTAAAGCATTCAGCTAAAAAAATTCGCCGCATGCATGGGGACAAAGTCCTAGTAGGTTTTGCTGGCTCTACAGCCGATGCCCTTACTCTCTTTGAAAGATTTGAAGAGAAACTTGACCAGTTTCAGGGAAATCTTTCCAGAGCGGTAGTGGAGTTAGCCAAGGACTGGCGCTCAGACCGCATCTTGCGGCGATTGGAGGCTCTTTTGGCCGTACTTGATAAGGAACATTCCTTTATCATCTCTGGTAGTGGCGATGTGGTTGAACCAGAAGATGGTATCGTGGCGATTGGTAGCGGTGGTCCGTTTGCTTTAGCAGGGGCCAGAGCCCTTCTGAAATATACTAACCTTTCCGCTAAAGAAATTGTTCAGGAAGCAATTCAAATCGCCGCCAGTATTTGTATTTATACTAACACCGAGATAGTCATTGAAGAAATATAGAAGAAGATGAAAGAAATCGGTTTGCTTCTCATTTTAGGAATACTTTGTTCCTTTCTCCCAACTTGTTCTAAGATGAAGAAGGAGATTAAAGAAGAGCAAAAAATTGTAGAAGATTATGGGCTGAAAGTATTGCGGGTACCCCAGCAAGCAAAAGTGGTAGTGGACCTAGCTAACATCCGACGTGGATTGGAGTTCTATCGGAATGAGCATGAAGGGAGGTATCCTCCATCTCTCTCAGAGTTGAAATTAAATCTTAATTATCCTGATGAGTATAACTATGACTCTACCACTGGCGAAGTGAAAAGTAAAAGGTATCCAAGTCTTTAGAAAAAATCTCCGCCAAGGGCGAATCCGCCGATTATTTTGGCGGAAAATATCAAAAATCAAATATCAAAAACATGGTCAATAACAAAGAAAAAATTCTGACTCCCAAAGAAATTGTTCAAGCCTTAGACCGCTACATTATCGGTCAGGATAAAGCCAAGAAAGCGGTGGCGATTGCCTTAAGAAACAGATGGCGTAGACAGCAAGTTCCCGAAGAACTGCGCGAAGAGATTATGCCCAATAATATTATTATGATTGGACCGACAGGAGTGGGAAAAACAGAGGTCGCCCGCCGCTTAGCCAGATTAGCCCAGGCCCCATTTATTAAGGTAGAAGCCTCAAAATTTACAGAAGTCGGTTATGTCGGCCGGGATGTAGAATCAATGGTTAGAGACCTGACAGAACTTTCAGTCAATATGGTGAAAGCTGAAAAGACAGCCGAAGTGCAGGATAAAGCCAAACAGGGAGTAGAAGAGAGATTACTTTACTTACTCTTACCTTTGCCCCCGTCTCTGAGGAAGAAAAACTCTAAAGACCCCGAAGCCGAAGAGAAGTGGAAAAGAACCAGAGAAAAATTGCGCGAACAATTGAGAGATGGAAAACTTGAAGAGCGGTTTGTAGAATTAGAAGTCTCCAGCCGAGTTTTCCCGATGGTGGAAGTTTATACGCCTGCAGGAATTGAGGAATTAGACCTTAACTTGCCCGAAATGTTTGGCCCAATGTTTCCTAAGAGAACAAAGAGGCGAAAAGTCTCCGTAGCGGAAGGCAGACAAATTGTCCTGCAAGAAGAGGCACAAAAATTGATTGATATGGATGCGGTGGTCTCTGAAGCCATTAGAAGAGTAGAAAATTCTGGCATAGTCTTTTTGGATGAAATTGACAAAATTTCCGGAGAAAAAGGTGGGGTTGGACCGGATGTCTCCCGAGAAGGAGTTCAGCGCGACCTCTTGCCCATTGTTGAAGGTTCAAATGTAATGACCAAATATGGGATGGTCAAGACTGACCACATCCTTTTTATCGCCGCTGGAGCCTTTCATTCCTCCAAACCTTCTGACCTCATCCCGGAATTACAGGGACGATTTCCTATTAGAGTAGAATTTGATAGTTTGACTAAGGAAGACTTCAGCCGAATTCTCACTGAGCCAGAGAATGCCCTCATCAAACAATATATCGCTCTCTTAAGAACAGAAGGAGTAGAAATCTCCTTCAACCAGGAAGCAGTTGAAGAAATTGCCAATTTTGCGGCTTTAGTGAACGAGCGCACAGAAAATATTGGTGCCAGACGACTTCACACAGTGATGACCACTCTCTTAGAAGACATTCTCTTTAACGCTCCAGTGATGAAAGATAAAGAATTGCACCTTACGGCTAAAGAAGTAAGAGAGAAATTAAGCGAAATTGTAGAAGACGAAGACCTAAGCAGATATATTCTGTGAAACCCGCTCACCGCCAATCGCTACCAGCTCAAAAGAGATGCGGAAGGCGGAAAGCAGATGGCGGATGGCAGAAGATTGGAGCAAATATGAAAGGTAACAAGACCATTCTCCTTGTGGATGATGAGCCACATATCGTGCAAATTCTGGAATTTGAATTGAAGAAAGCGGGCTATGAAATAATGAAGGCTTACAACGGACGAGAGGCATTAGCCTTGATTGATGAAAAAATCCCCGATTTAATTATTGCCGATGTAATGATGCCTCAGATGGATGGTTATCAACTCTGTCAAACCTTAAAGAATCATCCCAAAACAAGAGCTATTCCATTTATTTTTCTAACAGCCAAAACAAGTTTCCAGAGCAAAGTGCAAGGCTATATCCTGGGAGCAGAAAAGTATATCACAAAACCCTGTAATCGCCAGGAATTATTGAAAGCGGTGAATCTCCGACTGAAAGAGGCCGAACAAGCTCAAGCCCTCTTTAGCCAAAAGAGCGAAACTTTTTCTGGAGACCTTTCCAAGGTTTCCATTTTTAGTCTGCTTGACTTTTTTTATGTCGGCAAATGGGAAGGGACTCTCACTTTAACTAAAGGACAGGAATTTGGTAAAATCTGGTTTAAGAACGCCACCATTGTTGATGCTGAATACGGATTCAAGAAGGGACAGGAAGCACTTTCAATACTATTGACTTGGCAAGAAGGAGAATTCATTATTGAACGAAAAACAGAACCTTAAAAATGATTACAGAATAATCAATGCGACAATGTTGCTTAATAATTAAATTACCACGCTCCATTCGTGTCTTTGTGGTTTATTGGGGGGAAATTTGAAAATTTGCAAAAAATTGCAATTTTAAAAGCAATTTCCCCCAAAAATTGTATAAAAAAAATTCACCATACAATATATAGTGTTTTAGCCCAAGACCCGCATAAAATAAGGGGTTTTGGGCTTTGTCTTTTCCTGCTACCCAAAAATTTTTTAAAAAAGTGAAAAAAACTCTTGACAAAAAAACACAATATATAGTATATTATCTATAAATCACCACAACAGAAGGAGGGAAAAATGCCCAAGGCAAAGAAAAAGGCAGCGAAGAAGAAGAAGTAATCTCGCTGCGCCATTGGAAAATGCCATAGGGGCAAACTTTAATTTGCCCCTATGGCTAGGATTTGAATAAAATAGTAGGCTTATCTTGCCGCATCGGAATTTGAATAAATTTGAATAAAATAATAGTAGCGAGGTTTATCTTGTTTGAGGTTTAGCGAAAAGGAGGTGAGAATAAAATGCCCTGCGCCAAGAAAGCAAAAAAGAAAGCCGCTCCAAAGAAGAAGTAATTTGGCTTTCTTAGAGAGACTAAAGAAAAAAAGGCCGCCTCTTTTAATCTTCAGGTGGCCTTAATTTTACCCCAAATTTTTTTGGCTCTTTTTTCCAATTCTTCAATTGAACCATCGTTTTTAATCACATAGTCAGCCGCCTCGATTCGTTCATCCCTTTCAAGCTGTGAATCAATGCGTTGTTCTGCTTCCTTCAAAGTGAGTCCCTTGTTTTCCATCAATCTCTTAATTTGATTTTTTCTAGTGGTCTCTACGGTAATGAGTTTCTGACAAAGGGTCTTTTGGATTCCCCATTCTACTATTAAAGCGGCATCAATCACCACTACTCCCTCAAAGATTTTCTCTTTTAGACTTTGTAATTCTCTTTCTATTTCTTTAATCAGCAAAGGATGGACAATGGCATTTAGTTTTTTCTTGGCAGTAGGATTGGCGAAAACAATTTTACTGAGGGTGAGGCGGTCAATAGGTCCGTGTGGCAATAGTATTCCCTCACCAAAGGTTTCCACAATTTCTCGCCAAGCCTTTTTGCTGGGAAGAATCAATTGATGTCCTATTTCATCAGCTTTGATAATCTTAGCTCCCCATTTTTCAAAAAAATCAGCCACGGTACTTTTGCCTGAAGCAATTCCACCAGTGAGACCGATGATTAACATCTTTTGTCCTTAGATTAAGATTGTTAGAATCAGAGTGTTGAAAAAAGACTTGAAACCGCAGAGAACGCTGAGAACGCAGAGATTATGGAATTTCCAATCCCCTTTTAATTTAAGCACTTATACTCCCTATCCATGTTTTCTTCTCTGCGGTCTCTGCGTCCTCTGCGGTTAAATCAACAGCCTGAATGTTAGACTATCTCACAGTTTTAAGAAATTTTCACTTACCACTCCCTGTTTAATATAGAATATTCTAAAATCTTTAGTCTCTGGAATCTCTTCTTCTTTGGCGGCGGTGAGAAAAATTTGGCCAAGGCTTTTAAAACTTTTAAGAAGATTCCTGCTTTTCTCTTTGTCCAATTCGGCAAAGACTTCGTCTAAAAGAATCAGCGGGGCTTCTCCTTTCTTCTCCCCTAAAATTTCTGCTTGAGCCAATTTAAGGGCAATGGCCGCAATTCTCTGTTCACCTTGAGAGCCGTAAATTTGAAGGTTCTGATTATTTAATTTTAATAAAAAATCATCCCGATGTGGACCAATTAGAGTCAGACCTCTTTTGATTTCTAAAGATTGTTTTTTTTGTATTTCTTGGGAAAAAATTTCCTTTATTCTCTCTGGATAGTCAAAGGAAAAAGAAGGGAGATATGTCAGAATGAATTCTCCTTTTGTCGCAAAGATTTCTTGAAAGTTAGTCTTGACCTTCTTTTGGAGAATAGGCATTATTCTTGTTCGCTCTAAAAGCAGGTTTGTGCCTGAACTTACTAATTGTTCAGTCCAAGAAGGTAGACTTTCCATAGAGGAAATCTTACCATCCTTGAAATCTGAAAGGAGACGATTGCGATGATGAAGAATTTTACGGTATGCTAAAAGTTCGGAGAAATATAGAGGGCTTAATTGGGAAAGCAGGGTGTTTAGAAATCGTCGCCTTAAAAGAGGTGCCCCCTGGATGATTTCAGTGTCTTGGGGGGCCAGACTGACCAGAGGGAAATGGTGGAAAAGCTCAGAAAACCTGGAAAGTTTTTTATCATTAAATTTTACTTGTTTCTCTGCAAAACTTAAACCGACTTCAATTTCAAATTTTTGTTTGTTAGCCTCGCCCACCCCTCTTAAGAATAAGTGATTTCTGCCAAACATAATTAATTCTTGGTCTTCACTTCCTCTGAAGGGTCTGGCTAAGAGCAAATAGTGAATGGTTTCTAAGAGGTTGGTCTTCCCGGCTCCGTTCTCTCCGAAAAAAAGATTGGCTTTCCGATTAAAATCAATTTTCACCTGTTCACAATTGCGAAAATTAGAAGCAAGTAAAGAGAGAAGGAGCATAAGCCCCGCTCTGCGCTCGGCTAAATCCCAATGTCCAAATCCAAAAGGCAAATCACAATGACAAAACAAACTTTTGAGTTTGGTGTTTGGTTATTGTCCGCCGGAGGCAGATCTGCCTCCGTCATGACTTGGTAATTGGTGCTTGCCCCGTTAGAAATCTTTTGGGGCTTCGGGAAATGTCTGACAGAAGAAGTAATCGTGTTAGAGTTTAGAAATTTCTAACGGCGTTTGGTTATTGGAATCTTGACCCCGCCGTGGCGGGGACAGGTTTATTTGGAATTTGGGATTTGGTCATTGGTAATTTGCTTTTTCTATATAATATTTCTTTTTCAATTCCTCAATTAAATATTCATATTTCTCCTGCATCTTTCTTCTTCGGAGATATTCGGTTAGTTGAGTCTTCGCCTCCTCAAAAGTCGGCACCTGAGGTTCTTCCCTTTTTAGAAGTTTCAAGAGGTGGTAGCCGTATTCACTTTTCGCCGGCTCACTGACTTCTCCCACACGCATCACTGCTACTTCATCTTTGAAGACAGATGGTAGTGCTTCCAGTGGAATCAATCCCAAATCGCCACCTTTTTCTTTGGTCTCCAAATCATCGGAGTAACCCTTGGCCACTTTGGCAAAGTCTTCACCGCTCTGAATTCTGCGATAAAGTCCATCAGCAATCCGTTTGGCTCTGGATTCATCGGCTTTGGCAGGGATTGCTTGAATCAAGATATGGCGTATATTTACCGAATCGCCTTTGTTATCCAAACATTTAACAATATGTAAGCCAAACCGGGATTCAAAGATTTGACTCAACTCTCCTTTTCTTAATTTGAAAACGACTTCTTCAAATTCAGGCACCGTCTCTCCCTTCTTGACAAATCCGAGGGCACCTCCCCGGGAGGCACTGATAGAATCAGCGGAATATTTTTTTGCCAAAAGGGCGAAATCTCCACCTGCTTTAAGTTTGGCATAAACTTCTTGTGTTTTCTGCAAAGCCCTGGCGACGACTTCCTGTCCTGGCTTCACCGCTACGAGGATATGAGCTAATTCTACTCTTTCTGGCTGGGTTGGCAGAGAATCTTTATTTTGCTTATAAAAATCCTCAACTTCTTTTGGGTCTATACTCACTTCTGGTTTTATTTTCTTCTCTAAGAAGCGAGTGACTAAAAGTCTCTCTCGGGTCTCTTCTCTATATTTCGCCTTCAGAGCCTCTACAGTAGTTCCTTCTTTAACAAGTTCCCTTTGAAAATCTTCTTCTGAGGGGAATTTGGCTTTCATATCAGAGATAGCTTCGTTCAAGGCTTTTTCAATCTCTTCGCTTTTTACTTGAATGGTGGTATCTTTTTTTGCTTCCTGGAGTAAAATCTTCGCTTCAATCATTTGTTCAAGGACATCTTTTTTTAATTGAATCGTATCCTTTATTTGTTGTCCCATTTGTAGTTGATATAGGCCTACTTCCCGTTCTAATTCACTCTTAAGAATTATTTCCTGACCCACCTTAGCCACAATCCCTTCAATGATTTCCGACCCTTGCGCTGTTGAAGAGTCGGCGAGAGATAATTGAGTGAGGGAAATAAAAAAGACAAATAGAATTTTTTTGTAGCGCATCTTCTTTCTCTCCTTGTAACTATTTAGCGGATTGTTATTGTTTTTGAAAATTATAACAGATTTTGTTTTCTCGTGTCAAGGAAAATCTGTCCATTAACCCTTCACCCCGACAAGTCGGGGGTAGGGCATTAGGGCAATTTTAGGGCAATTTTACTTGACTTTTGTGTTTTGGGTTTGGTATCCTTATGAAAGTTAAAAAATGAAACCACAGAAGACACTGAATTCACAGAAAAGAACTTAAATTTTTGCTTTCTCTTTCAGTACCCCCAGTGTCTTCAGTGGTCAGTGTTTTGGCCCTTATCATCAGACAGAGGTAAAAATGAGCAGGTATATTCTTATCTACACTACTACTTCAGACAAAGAGGGGGCTGAGAAGATAGCTCAGATACTCCTTGAAAAACGACTTGTCGCTTGCGCCAATATCTTTCCTATTTCTTCAAGATACTGGTGGCAAGGCAAGATTGAACAGGCAGACGAGTGTGGAATGTTGCTCAAGACCAGAAAGGAACTCTATCAAAAAGTAGAGAAAGAAATTAAAAGACTGCACAGCTACACCATCCCAGCCATTATTTGTTGGAATATAGAGAAGGGTTCAAAGGAATTCCTGGAATGGATTAAGAAGGAAACGAAGAGTCGCAGAGAACGCAAAAAGATTCGCAGATTAGGCAGAATTTAATAGTTCATTTCTGGGACTCTGCGGATTTTGAGAGCGTAATCTGTGGGTCACAGAACCAAGGGAGGATTTTATGGAATGTAATAAGGAAAAAAATCTGAAGATGTGCACCTGCACCTATGAACCTTGCAGTAGAAAAGGTCTGTGCTGTGAATGCATTGTCTATCACCGAAAGAGTGGGGAACTGCCAGGTTGCTTCTTCCCTCCCAAATATGAGAAGACCTACGACCGCTCAATAGAGAATTTTCTGACAGCAGGCAAAAGAAGATAGTTTATTTGACTGCTAATACTGATTAACCGACAAAAAGCCGAAATTTGCCACTGAGATGCGGATGGGATGAAAAGGAGATTAATATGGAACCCTATCATTTTTATTGACAAACTATAGAAAAATCGGATATAATACTAAACAGATTTAGTAAAATTGGTCATTTTTAGAAAATATATTAAGTAAATATGGAAATAAATGCTATAATAGGCCTTAATCCTTGGTGGAAGCAAGGGCAAAATTTTGTCTCTTTTGATGTCACCTTAAAGGCTTTAAGGGAGAGCTTTTTAGAGTTTCACCGGCGCTCCCTAGAATTTGAGCAAAATAAGATATACATTATAAGAGGTCCCCGGCAATCTGGGAAGACATCTTGGATAAAGCAGAATATTCAGCAACTTATCCAAAAAAAATTTCCTCCCCGAGGGATATGTTATCTTTCCTGTGACAGACTTACCGCCGGCACAAGAGCGGAATTTAGAAACGCATTGGATTTCTTTATTTCCCAATCCAGAGAGCAAGACATGGTCTATCTGTTTTTGGACGAGATAACCTATGTAAAGGAATGGGGATATGAATTAAAATCCTTAGTAGATGCTGGGACTTTAGCAAAATTTGTTGTTGTGGCTACAGGTTCAAACCCGGCTTTGATACGAAGAGAGGCAGAATTGATGCCAGGAAGGGGAATAAGCGGAAACGAATTTTACCTTAAACCTTTGACTTTTAGAGACTTTTGCCTACAGCTTTCAGAAAGAATTGCGGGGTTTTTCCCAACTTCCAATCAAATGATGACTAGCCTCCCAAATTTGGCAGATAGAATAGCTAAACTTAATTTCGGCTTGGAAGATATGCAGGAGTTTTTAAGAGGTATAAACGAAGTTCTCCCTTTTAAAGAGGAACTGGATTATCTTTTCTCCCTATACCTTCTCACAGGAGGTTTTCCTAAAGCAATAAATGACTATCTAAACAACAAATTTAATAATAAAAAAGAAAAAATCCAGCAAGATATTTATGAGGATTTAATTAGAACTATCAGTGGGGACATTCAGAAACAAGGCAAGGGAGAAAGGATTGCCAAGCAAATTTTATTTGGTATTTTGAAACGAATTGGAACAAGGTATAGTTATATTTCACTTGCAAAAGAGACTGAGGAAGGGATAACTCAACCTACGGTTACTGATTATTTGAACTTATTTGAAGAATCCTTCCTTTTGAATACATTATACGCTTATGACTTTGAGCAAAAATTCTATAGACCAAAGGCCCCTAAAAAAATCTATTTTTCAGACCTCTTTTTGTTTTATGCAGTCAAATGTTGGATTGAAAGCAAAGAGGGCTTTGAGGTTTCTCAGGAAATGCTTCAAGATGAAGGCTTACCAGGCAAAGTGGTAGAGGGCATAATAGCTCAACATTTAGCCTTAGCCAAAGAACAGCCATTGTTAAAACCGCTGAATAGCTTCTTATGGTTTTATTACAATGGTAATAAAGAAATTGATTTTGTTTATAAAAAAGAAAGTGGCGAATACATCGGAGTGGAATTGAAATACCAGCGAACAGTGATAGAAAAAGATTTCTACCGCATTTCTAATCTATCCGAGAATATTCTGTTGACGAGAGATGAATTAAACTTGGAAAATAAAGTCTTGTGTATTCCAATAGTTCTTTTTTTATCTCTCTTACAGAGGTCTGAAAAAAATCTTTAAGATTATCTAAAGAATCTTTATGGAAGAAGCACATAAGCAAGCTATGCAGAGTCTTGTTTTCTCTGAAGGTGCTTCGCTCTTTGGCGTAGCCGATTTGACCCCGATTCATCACACATTTCATACGACCATTGAATCAATAGCCAAGAGTCTAAATTTTGGTGTCTCTATCGGCTTCAAACTTTCAGACGCTATTATTGATGGTATCATTGACCAGCCGACTTTGATTTATAAACATCACTACAAGTCAATAAATTATCGCCTTGACCAGATTGCTTTGAAATGCGTTGCTTTCATTCAAGAAAAGGGTTTTAGAGCATTGCCAATTCCTGCTTCACAAGTAGTGGACTGGGAAAATCAACTGGGACATCTTTCTCACAAGATAGTTGGCAGAGAGGCAGGTCTGGGCTGGTTTGGGCGTTCAACGCTTCTGGTCAATCCGCAATTGGGAGCAAGAGTGAGATATGTGACCATACTTACTGATATGCCGCTTAAGACAGACAAACCAATCAAGGGTGATTGTGAAAAATGCAAAGCCTGTATTGTTGCCTGCCCGGCTAAGGCTATTTCGGGAGAAGGGTATAACAAAGAAAAATGTTTAACTAAACTGAAAGAATTTTCCAAGATGCCTGGAATTGGACAGTATATCTGCGGGGTCTGTGTGAAGGTGTGTAAGGGAGGAGGAAATAAAAATGCCAAAGGTAAAACTCAACTGGACCAGAGGGCCGCAGTTTGTGGCCGAAGATGAAGAGGGACACGCCATCGTGGTTGGCTCAAGTTTCAAAGAGGGAGAGATGAGCCGTGGATTTAAGCCATTACCGCTGATTCTTGTGGCCCTCGGTGGCTGTATGGGATTAGACATTGTCTCTATCTTAGAGAAAAAACAACAGAAGATTAATGAACTTATTATAGAAATTGAAGGGCAAAGAGCAGGTGAGCATCCAAAGAGATTCACCGACATAGAAATAAAGATAAAAGTAAAAGGAGAAGTGACAGAAGAAGCCTTACAGCGTGCACTTGAACTGTCAAGAGGTAAATATGGGGCTTCACCGATTTCGGTGCAAATTTTAAAGGAAGACGCTGAAATATCAATATGTTTGTTAGCTTTTCCGATTTCGGTGCAAACTATCACCTAAATATTTGGAAATTTGAAATAACTTCAGATG
>JBFLXN010000219.1:0-3849 GCA_040755715.1 Candidatus Edwardsiibacteriota bacterium | reverse complement strand
TTCAATTCTATTTTTTCTTTCTTGGACAATTTTCTGACAAAAATGGGATGCATGGTTACCGTCACCTCCGGTAACCATTATAGCACTTTTTGTCACAAAATGCAAGTAATATTTAGTTAACAAAGCAATATAGAGTTATATAAAGATTCTGAGGGGGTAACAGAATCTTTCTTAAACCATTTTGAGAGCTTGTTTAACGCATCGGTAGATGCAAGTCAATTTAACTGGGTTATATCAGGAATTTAAAGTATTTAAAGTAATTAAGATGTAATGAGAATAAATGGCAAACTCAACAGCATCTAACATGATGTAAAAGGCTTCGTCCAAATTTTGCTTCGCAAAATTTCTTTTACATCAATATCGTTATCTGCAATTGTGGGCTTTATGAGAAGGTGCATAGACTTAAAAATTAGTTAAAAGGAAGGTGAATGATTATGTCGGTTCAACTTGAAATAAGAGATGAGATAGTAGCATCGATGAAGATTCCATTACCTGAAGTAAAAAAAGAGCTTACGAAGGAATTGGCTTTCGCGTTGTATGCTCGGTGGGCATTATCAATGGGTAAAGCTCGTCAGATGGCTGGACTGACTAAGCGAGAATTTCTGAATGAGTTAGCTTCTCGTGGGATTAAACGACACTATACGACTCAAGATTTATCGGAGGATATAGTCTATGCTCAAAGTGGTGAGTAACAGTTCGACTCTTATCCACCTTGCAAAGATAGAATTACTGGATTTACTTGCTGAACAGTTTGACCGAATATTAATTCCAAGAGCAGTTTGGCAGGAGGCGGTGGAGGAAGGTGGGGATGAACCAGATGCTAAAGCTATTGCCTCAGCAAGCTGGATTAAAGTTCAAGATGTACAGCCTTCTCGCAGATTTAATTCTCCTTGATGAAAGTGATGCTCGAAAGATTGCTGAGCTTTATAACCTCAGAAAAACTGGTTTACTGGGTGTACTTATCAAAGCCAAACGACAAGGAAGAATCCAATCACTTAAGGTCTACTTAGAAGAGTTGCGTAATATAGGTTTTCATCTATCAGAGCAGGTTTACAATGAGGCTTTAGAGGCTGTAAGCGAAAAGTAAAGAGGTGTTTTTGGGGAGAAATTTTAAGCCCACAACAGCAGATAACAGCAGGTTTACGCCGCTTGCGCTAAATTTTGGGCTGGATATTGAGTGGTTCGTTGAAGGTAAAGTGGTTTCTTGAACATTTGGCTGCAATGCGAGAGTTTATCGAACCTAACCAGCCAAAAACTTCGTAACCCTGCAAAATGTTGCGAGAGTGGAGAGAGCGACAGAGTCATAAATAGCTAATTTCTAAGATTTACAATTTCCCGGTGGCATTGCCGAGGGGGCCACACCTCTTCCCATTCCGAACAGAGAAGTTAAGTCCCTCTGGGCCGATGGTACTGCTTGGGTAACCTTGTGGGAGAGTAGGACGCCGCCGGGGTTTTATTTTCCCAGGATTTACTCTCGGATGCCTTTTATATTACTTCCTTTTTATTAAGGAGAGCATTTAATACCAGTGCTTTGTTAAATTTTGGCTCAAAATCTGCCTGGAAGCCTTCTGGCACAATAATATAAGCCTCTGAGGCACTTTTCTTGTGCTTTTGAGGAGGCCCTGAAGCCCCGATTTATCGGGGCTTGGGCTGTCTTTCTTCCCCCGACTTGTCGGGGGACAAGAGAAGAACAAGCCCAGAAGGCTTAAACGCTTGTCAGTGTTGATTTTCCTTCACTCCGTTCAGGATAAATCGTGCCAATTTTAGACAAAATTTTAACAAAGTCGTGTAATACTTTACATTTTTGAACCACAAAGAGCACAAAGACCACAAACTTATTCAAAAGGGTTATTCAATTGCTTATCCGAAGGAGCCGCCGCTGGTGGAAAGGTCTTATAATTTTTCTTAGGTATCTTTGTGAACTCTGTGGTATAAAGTAAACTATTTATTGCTCCAATTAATATAAAGTGTTTCCTGTAAAAACCGAGTATAAAAAATCAAAAAATCTTGACAGAGATTATAATAATTTGGTAAAATAAAAAACATGTAAAATAAAAACAGGAGTTCCTATGCAAAAGAAAAAAGCTCTAATTAGTGTTTTTGATAAACAAGGTATTGTGGAATTTTCTAGAGAGTTAATCAAATATGACTTTGAAATTCTCTCTACTGGCAAAACCGCAAAAATATTAAGAGAGGCAAAAATTCCGGTAACCGAAGTCTCAGAATATACCGGCTTCCCTGAAATCCTTGACGGTCGGGTGAAAACATTGCATCCCAAAATTCACGCTGGTATTTTAGCCCGAAGAAATAATCCGGAAGATATGCAAACTCTCAAAGAAAAAGGAATTGACCCGATTGATTTAGTAGTGGTGAATCTTTATCCTTTTGAACAGACAATTGCCCAAGAAAGTGCAAGTCCAGAAGAAATAAGAGAAAACATTGATATTGGTGGTCCGAGTCTCATCCGAGCCGCCGCTAAAAATCAAGAGGCAGTAACAGTGATTGTAGACTACCGAGATTATCCAATGATTCAAGATGAACTGAAAAAGAATGGTGAGATTTCTAAAGAAACCAAAGCGAAATTAGCCGCTAAGGCTTTTAAGCATACAGCCTATTATGACAGTGTTATCGCTAATTATTTTGCCTTTTTAGAAACAAAGGAAGTCTTCCCGGAATTTTTAGAAATGCGTTACGAAAAAATTCAAAATCTTCGCTATGGAGAAAATCCTCATCAAAAGGCCGCCTTCTATCAAGAACTCCCAAACAAAAAATCAGGAATAAGTGGCGCCAAACAGTTTCATGGCAAAGAACTTTCATTTTGTAATATTTTAGACATAAACGCCGCCTGGGAATTGGTGCTGGAATTTGATGAGCCAACAGCCGCTATTATTAAACACACTAACCCCTGTGGTTGCGCTTCTGCCAAGACAATCAAAGAAGCCTATGAGTTAGCAAAAGAGGCAGACCCGGTCTCACGATTCGGCGGCATCATTGGCTTGAATTGTGATTTGGACAAAGAAACTGCCGAGGCAATCACTGCCCCGAATAGTTTCTATGAGGCTATTATTGCGCCGAAAATTGACCTTGCTACCTTAGAAATATTCAAAAACCGCAAAGGCTGGGGACAAAATGTGAGACTGGTGGAAATGCAGAAAGCAGAAGATAGAAGGCAGAAGGTAGGTTTTGATTTAAGAAGAGTCTCAGGTGGAATTCTAATTCAAGAGTACGATACTAAAGAAAAGGAAAAATTGGAAATAGTCACTAATCGTAAACCTACGGAAGAAGAGATTCAGTCACTTCTCTTTGCCTGGAAAGTGGTAAAATATGTGAAGTCAAATGCTATTGTGATTGCCAAGGATAAACAACTATTAGGTGTTGGCGCGGGGCAGATGAACAGGGTAAACTCGGTCAAATTAGCATTAGCCCAAGCTCAAGATAAAGTCAAAGGCTCAGTTTTAGCCTCAGACGCATTCTTCCCATTTCCTGATGGTCCGGAGGAAGCAGCTAAAGCTGGGGTGACTGCCATCATTCAACCAGGTGGTTCGGTGAAAGATAGTGAAGTAATTGCCTTAGCTAATCGCTATTCAATGGCGATGGTCTTCACCGGCATAAGACATTTCAGACACTAAGCAATACACAATTATCAACTATCAATGAGTAATTATCAATGCAATCTACCCGAGGAGGATTAAAATGCTAGTTGATAGTTTTGAATTGCTAATTGGGTAATGTTCAATAAAAAATGAAAGATGGCTTTGTAATCAGTATTATCAGCATTAGGGGATTTTGAAGGTTCAATAAGAAGAAGAGAATGGAGCATAAGAGGTGTTTAACGGGAGAGTAAAGGCT
>JBFLXN010000218.1:0-3859 GCA_040755715.1 Candidatus Edwardsiibacteriota bacterium | reverse complement strand
GGCTGGGGTATATTACTATCAACTTCAAGTCGGCGGTTTCTGCGAGACAAAGAAGATGATAGTTTTGAGGTAAAATAGCCCAGACCTTCAGGTCTGGGAAACAAGAGAAATATCGCAGGAATAAAAAAGGCCGTTAACGGCCTTATGAAAAACAAAAATCCCTCATTCATTATACCCCAGAGATAAATGTCTGGGCTATCGTGGAGAGGGGAAGGGTTAATCAGGGGGCGAAAAAACAACGCCCCCTGATTTTTGTTGACCCCGCTAAAAAAACAGACAAAGATAAGGGATCAGGAAAATCTATCCATTAGCCCCTCGTTTCACTCGGGGCATTAGGACGATTTTCCTCTGCATTTTTTTGAGGGAGTTTTTTGTTGTAAAACCTGCTTAATTGTGATATACTTGATCGCATAGGAAATTATATAAGCACAGATAATCACAAGATTTAAAAGCAACAGATGAGCGCAGATAAAAACACAGATGGTTTTAATACAATCTGTGATTATCTGCATCCTTTAATCTGGGCTAATCTGTGCTTCGCCGAAGGCGATTTTTCTTGACTCAGAGGAGTGAGTGACCGTAAAGGTTTATGAAATATCTAAAAGACTTTGATATTATTGTTGTTGGCGCCGGGCACGCTGGAATTGAAGCGGCCTTGGCCTCTGCGAGAATGGGCGCCGAGGTCCTACTTCTCACGGGAAATCTTGAGACTATTGGCCAGATGTCTTGCAATCCCGCAATTGGTGGCTTAGCCAAAGGACATCTGGTCAGAGAAATTGATGCCCTCGGCGGTGAAATGGCAAAAATTACGGATTTGACCGGAGTCCAATTTAAGATGCTTAATAGAGGTAAAGGACCAGCAGTCTGGGGCCCACGGGCACAATGCGACCGAAAAGCATATTCCCTAACGATGAGGCAGGTGCTGGAAAAACAAGAAGGATTAACTATCAAACAAGCGATGGTAGAAAAAATTCTTACCGACAGGCAAGATGCCTGTCCTACCAAACCAACTATTTGTGGGGTGGTAACTCAAACCGGAATGGAATATTATGGAAAGATAATTATTTTGACTCCCGGAACATTTATGAACGGTCTGATTCATATTGGACTGCAAACATTTCCGGCTGGTAGAGCCGGCGAATTTTCCTCTCTCGGACTTTCAGAATCACTTCAAGAACTCGGATTGAAAATTGGCCGACTGAAAACTGGCACTTCCCCACGCATTGATGGAAAAACAGTTGATTTCTCCAAGATAAAGATTCAATCTGGTGATGAAGAACCTATTCCCTTTTCCCTTTCAACACAAGTCTTTCCTAGAAAAAAAGAGTGGGTTCAACAAATCAGAGAATGGCCGAGAAATCCACAACTTCCTTGCTATCTTACTTATTCAAATTCCAAAACTCACGAAATCATCTTAAAGAATTTAGACCGCTCTCCTCTCTATCAGAAACGAATCAAGGGAATTGGACCACGCTATTGCCCATCCATTGAAGATAAAGTTGTCCGCTTTGCGGAAAGGAACAGACATCAAGTGTTCTTAGAACCTGAAGGCCGGAATACTACTGAGTATTATCTCAATGGACCTTCTACCTCCCTGCCCGAAGATGTGCAGATTGAATTTTTGCGCACGATGGAAGGATTGGAAAATGTGGAAATCCTGCGTCCTGGTTATGCGATTGAATATGATTTTGTTTATCCCACCCAACTCTATCCCTGGTTGGAGATAAAAGAGATTGAGAATTTCTTCCTGGCTGGTCAAATAAATGGCACTTCTGGGTATGAAGAAGCGGCGGCTCAGGGAATCATTGCCGGAATCAATGCTGTTTTAAGATTGAGAGGAGAAAAACCTTTTATCCTCAGAAGAGATGAAGCCTATATTGGTGTCTTGATTGACGATTTAGTCACCAAAGGCACTGAAGAACCTTACCGGATGTTTACCTCTCGTGCAGAATATCGCCTTCTCCTGAGATGCGATAACGCTGATGAAAGATTGATTGATTATGGTAAAAGGTTCGGACTCATCTCTGATGAACTTTATAAAGAGTTTGAAGAGAGACAATTTCAAATTCAAGAAGAGATTAAAAGATTAGAGACAGAGCGAGTAAACCCCGAAGAAATAAATGAGATTTTGGCACAATTGAATAGTTCAGCAATTGAAGAAGAGACTTCTCTCTTACAACTTTTGCGCCGTCCAGAAATTAGATATCAAGACCTTTTGCCGGTGGACCAAGAGCGTCCAGAGTTATTACGCTCGGTGACTGAAGAGATTGAAATTAAGGTGAAATATGAAGGTTATATTAAAAGACAGATGCTGGAAGCAGAAAAGATGCGAAGACTGGAGCAGAGAATAATCCCAGAAGATTTTAATTTTGCCAATCTTCAGGGACTTTCCAATGAGGCAAGGCAGAAGCTAACTCAAATCAAACCACGTACACTGGGGCAAGCTTCAAGAATTTCAGGAATAAAGCCAGTGGATATTTCTATTATTTTAGTGCATCTGGAAAAGAGCCACCAAATGCGATGATAGAATTTCCTTGATCGTATAGGAAATTATACCACGGAAACACGGAAGGGCGGAGACACGGAAGGGCGGAGACACGGAAGAGATTTTAATAATTTTTTAAATTCTGTGCTTCCTAAATTTCGTGCTTCCGTGGTAGTCTTTTTTCCTTGACTTCTCTTGCCCGGTTTGTTAAAATATACACAAAATATTGGATTGTGGGAGAAATAAGGAGATAAACTAATGGCAAAGAAAGAAATGAAAAAATCAGTTTTGTGGAGTTGGGTCAAAGATATCTTTTGGGCGGTAGTCATTGCTCTCTTCATCAGAACCTTTTTTGTGCAAGCATTCAAGATTCCTTCCGGCTCAATGGAAGAGACACTCTTGGTCGGTGATTTCCTTTTAGCCACCAAATTTTTTTACGGCACAAAAATTCCTTTTACGGACAAGGTCATCCTCCCCGGATTTAGACAACCAAGACGTGGTGACATTATTGTCTTTCGCTACCCGTTAGATAAGCGAGATTTCATCAAGCGTTGCATTGCGGTTGAAGATGATACGGTAGAAATCAAGAATAAACAAGTGTACATTAATGGGAATTTATTGAATGAATCATACACCGTTCACAAATCACCAGAAATCATTGAAATCCCAGAACCCATTAAGGCAGAACTGTCTCAAGTTAACTATCAGAAAATTTGGGAGCAGCGCAAATTTTTGTCTGAGCAAGTAATTCGTGACAACTTCGGTCCAGTAGTAGTACCCAAAGATTGCCTATTTATGATGGGCGATAATCGGGATAACTCTTCTGACTCCCGTTTTTGGGGTCCACTGCCCAAAAAGTTTATCAAGGGAAAAGCGTTAATTCTCTATATGTCTTGGGATTCCGAAAGCTGGGACCCTTTTTATATCTTGTGGAAAAAGATACGATGGAAGAGAATTGGGATGTTAATTAAATAGAATGAAAACGCTACAGATTGGTCATTTGGCATTAGTCATCAGTCATTTAGGATTTATGTTATGACTAATGACTATTGACCAGTGACTAATGACTAACAAATCAGTGGCTAATAGAGTTCTGCAAAATGAGATAATTTGTCATTGCGAGTCCCGATTTATCGGGACGAAGCAATCCCAACTCATGGTAAATAAAGAGATTGCTTCGTCGCTTTGCTCCTCGCCATGACACTTAACAGGCATTTTGCAGAAGTCTTAGTGGCTAAAACAAAGGAGTGTTAGCTAAATTTCAAAAGTGAACCATTTAAACTTCAAAAGTGAACTGCTGTAGATCACTGATTTTTACTCTTTGAACATCGATAAGTTTGTTATTACACCAGAATCTGACCTCAGCTATGCCGT
>JBFLXN010000217.1:0-3887 GCA_040755715.1 Candidatus Edwardsiibacteriota bacterium | reverse complement strand
GTTGACCTACCACTTTCAGCACTACCCCTTTTTCATCAAAGAATGCCTGATAAACCCTGTCCTTAATCACAATCTTCTCGCTTTGCTCGGACAGGCAAGATGCCTGTCCTACCTCGCTTCCGCCCGGACAGTCGCCCAAGGTGACTACCCTACCATCGCCTTCTCTTACTGGATGATGGGAAACCTTCTCCATAACTTCACCCAGATTGAATGGCGTTTCCATACTCTGAGAGACACCCCCACATTTAGTTTGGGCAAGAAGGTTTGTTTTGGGGATGATTAAAAGGGCAATGATTAAAAACCAAAAGCCCTTTTTCATTGTGGTTTTTATTGTGTTGGTCATTTTAACCTCCTGTCAGTGCTTTGTTAAATTTTGGCTCAAAATCTGCCTGGAAGCCTTCTGGCACAATAATATAAGCCTATGAGGCACTTTTTCTTGTGCTTTTGAGGAGGCCCTGAAGCCCCGATTTATCGGGGCTTGGGCTGTCTTTCTTCCCCCGACTTGTCGGGGGACAAGAGAAGAACAAGCCCAGAAGGCTTAAACGCTTGTCAGTGTTGATTTTCCTTCACTCCGTTCAGGATAAATCGTGCCAATTTTAGACAAAATTTTAACAAAGTCGTGTCCTGTGTTTTGGTTTAGGGTGTTTTTAAGGCACACCCCAAAAAGCCCCTTGTTTTACGCTCTATGCTTTACCCCGACTTTGTCGGGGTTTTACCTCCAGCATTTTGCGTCTAGCGTTTTGCGTCCAGCGTTGTTCATTTCCCCAAGGCATCAAGAATCTGTCTTCTGGTGCGCTCATTTTCTTCAACAATGAGTTTAGCAATCAACTCAAATCCTTTATCCATTCTCTCTAATACATTATCTATTTTATCTAATACCCTACCATTTTGTCTTAATACCCTTGCTAAAATTACTGAGAGATAGGCTCCCAGCAGAGCGAAATAAATACCAAATAGAATCTGAATTAAACTCATATCACACCTCCAATTTAAAATTAAATCTCATCTTCTTGTTTAATTTTATTAAATCTCAAGTTCTTTTGTCAAGTTTTTTCTTCAAAAATTTTTATGAGTCCACCCTTCGCACTTCACTCCCCTCACCCAACATAAGTGTGGGGTTTACGGTATTCTCTCTGGATACATTTCAATCTCAGTCTTTTCCTTTAATTTTGCAATCAGTTCATCATAGGCTTTCTTTTGTTTGGCCATAGTCAGCCCTCTAATCAGTCTCTCCGAAACATCTTCAAATTTTGGCTTCTGTCTTAATTCTCTCGTCTCATTTACTTTCACTACATAATAGCCATCGGCTAACCTTATTGGGGGAGAGACTCCCCCGGGTTTCATAGAAAAAACTGCTTCTTCAAACTCCCAGGACATTCTTTCATCCCCCCGTTGAATATACCCTATCTCTCCTCCTTGATTGGCTGAGAGATGTTTTGATTTGTTCTTGGCTAATCTGGCGAACTCAGTTCCCCCCTTTAAAGAATCCAGAATTTCATTCGCTTCTTTCTCAGTGGGAATAAGAATACAACTTAGGCGCAATTTAACATCGTATTCTGATTTGTGTTTCTCAAAATAAGCTAAAGCCTCACTTTCATTGACCTTAATCTTATCTCCAATTTCTCTTAAGAGTAGTTGAGTGGCTAATACTTGTTTAATTTGCAACTCCACCGGAAGCTGATGCTCTAGTCCACGCCTTTTGGCTTCTTGATAGAGAAGTTCATTTTCAATCCATTCTTTCAAAAAATTTTCTTTGGCTTCTGGTGAAATCCCAAGTCGGGTTTCTAATGGGATGAGTGTCTGGAAATCTTCTGTGGTAAAATCAGCCTTTCCTACTTTCGCCAAGATAGTTGCCTTATTTTGTTTTTGAGCGCAACTAAAAATCAAACAAATCAAAGAAATAATTGCGAGTAGAAAAATCTTTATCTTAGGCATCTTTTCTCCTTACTAATCACCAATAACCAATAATCAGTAGCCAAACTGATTTGTAATTTGGTTATTGGGTAATTGGAATTTATTTGGTGTTTAGAATCTGGTGATTGGTGATTTTTAGTTCAAATTGTTTAACTATTTTTTCTCACCCGCCAGAAGAAGTGTTTTCTCATCAATGGTAATTTTTGTTTTATTACGCAGGGAATCAGCCATTTGTCTGTATTTTGTCTTAACTTTTTCTTGCTGTAGTCGCTCGCTAATTTCTCCTTTTACCTCATCCAAAGATTTCTGTCGGGCAGATTCTCTCTTAGTCACTTTTACCAAAGCAAAACCATCTCTCACCTTAACCGGTTTTGAAATTTCTCCTACTTTCAAGGAAAAAGCCACTGGGTCAATTTCGGTCAATGAATGTCCTTTCACTAGCGGCGGAAGCACACCACCGTTTGACTTTGAGCGGTCAACAGATTTTTCTCTGGCTAATTTAGCGAAATCAGCCCCAGCTATCAATTGTCTCCGAATGGTTTTGGCTTCGCTCTCAGTTGGAACCACAATCTGGCTGGCATTTACTTGTTCCGGGAGAATAAATTCATTTTTATTCTCTTCGTAGTAGTCACTGATTTCCTGAGAGGAGATACTCACTGCCGCATCAATTTCAGTTTGATAGAATTTCCCGGCTAAAATTTCTTCTTTCAGACGGGCTAATTCTTGGGTGACCCTCGGGCTTCTTTGCAATCCTCTCCTTTTAGCTTCGCCCAAGAGAAGTTGATTGACCAGTATTCTCTCAGCAGTCATCTTCACCTGTTCTAAATTATTAAAGGCAGGATTCCAGGAGATTTTCTCTAACTCGTCAAAAAAGTTTTGCAGTGTCCATTTTCCACCTTTATACTTTAAAAAAACTTCTCTTTTTTCTTCCTCGGTAAGACTTGGTAAGGAAGAAGGGACTGGCGGTTTACTGGCTAAAAGCGAGATGGCTTTCTCTTCAAATTTTATATTGGCGCTTTTTCTTATATTATCCAAGAATCTTGTCCAGCGCAGACTTCTCTTTGTATTAAAAATTTGTTTTTTAAGTTCTTCTTTGACTCTCTCAAAGGGTGGGGGGGATAGTTCTGTTTTTTTCCGCTCACCTGCTTTTAGAACACCATAAAAACCGAAATTGAGGTCAATAATCTCACTGACCTCGCCTTCTTTTAAGGAGAAAGCGGTTTGTTGGATATTAGTAATATCGTAAGGCAGGAAACCCAAATCTCCTCCTTTATCTTTAGTCTGTGGGTCAATACTCTTTTCCTTAGCTAAGTCCTCAAATTTTTTACCTTGCCTCAGGGCTTTTAACACTTCTTCGGCTTCATTTTTATTTTTAAGAAAAATTGCCCAGATGTGCACTTGTTCTTGTGCTTTCTCGTAGAAATCCTTTACTTCTTTCAAAGATGGCGATGAAACTCCTTCAATCACCTTTTGTTGCAATTCTCGTCGTGTTAAGTTCTCTTCAATTAAAGCCAATTCTTTTACTATTTCTTGGTCTTTTCCCCAACCGAGTTTTCTTGTTTGCTGAGCAAATAATTTCTTGTCAATCAACTTATCCAGAGTTTTCTTCTTTACCTCCAAGGTTTCCGCTCTGGTTTTTAGGCCGCCAATCGGTCGCCAGACTGCTTCAAAATCGCTAATGGTAATCTTTTCTCCCCCAACTCTGGCGATGAGCTTGCCTTCTCTACGAGCGCATCCTGTTAAAAGAGCTAACAGGCCCGCCACAAACACGGCGGACAAGCAGAGAAAAGAAACTGCGCTCTTCTTGAAAAAATCAATCATTTTGTTTTACCTCCTTTGTTTTAGCCTGTCATTTAAAATTCAAAAGTGAACTCTTTTTAGCGAATTTAAAGTTCAAAAGTGAACTCTTAAACTGCTATAATCTAACCCAAAAAAGGAGGGTTTGGATTATGGCAAAACAGTTGCATAAGAAA
>JBFLXN010000216.1:0-3924 GCA_040755715.1 Candidatus Edwardsiibacteriota bacterium | reverse complement strand
CCTTTACAAAAAAGTTATTGCAGGAAGTAACTTCCGCTGGCCTAAAGATATGGTTGGTTCTATTCATAAATATTTTTATCATAGAAATTGGCAAACACATAATAGCGACAATTAGTTAACAAAGCATTATGGGATAGTTTTAGAAGTAGGTAGTAAGCAGTAGGTAGTGGGAAAAGGATAAGATGGGAAACAATCGGGATTACAGCTAAAACTTATGCGAGAGTAGTTCAATGGTATCCCGACACTGCGGGTGTAGTTCAGTGGTAGAACGCCAGCTTCCCAAGCTGGATATCGTGGGTTCGATCCCCATCACCCGCTATGTCGGGACCAAGCTCGGAGTGGGGGTTCGATTCCCCTCTCTCGCTCATTATTCACGGTGTCATCGTAAATTCAATTACTCAGTAGGTTGATTTAACCACGGAAGCATGGAATTTACCAGAACTAATTGTGTTATGTGAAATGTTTGATGTGTAATGAAGAACATGACGATTATGGTGAGCAAAGCCGAACCATTACATTATACATTTCACATAACACATTACACAAACGGTCAAATTGTCTCCGACATCTCCAGATGATTTTGGGCATAAATCAGATTGTGTCTCCCACGCAAGATTCGTTTGCTCTGTTTGATTTTCTCCTGTTCTTCTGAGGTAAAAAAATCAAGTGTTACCGCAAAGGTTTGACACCGGTCCAGAGGAACAAGTGGTGGCAGACCATCTTCATCGTATCCTCTTAATTCATCCGGTTGATATTCTTTCCATTCCTTCAGCGATTTCACAAACCCAATCCGCAATCGGCTACTCTCTGTTTCCTTTCCGTCTAAGATTCCGTGCCAGAAACGCAAGTGATTTTCTCCAAAATGAAAGATGTCAGCCTCTAAAAGAAGTCTATTTGTCTTTCGAATAATCTCTGTATGAATGAAAATCTCAAAAAAAGTGAGTTCACTTTGAGAGAATTTTTCCGGAGACAATTCTTCCAAGAAAACATAATGATAATTTGTGCCAGAGAGAATAAACGACAACTGTTCTTGAAGTTCGTATCTGTTTTGTAAACCCAAAGAATATTCGGCAAAAGATAAGCGGACTTCTTCTTCCTGAGAGGGTACTATGCCAGCCAATTTTTTGAAGACTTGGGGTCTGAACCAATAACTTACAGACTTAAATACATTTTGAGGTGCTAATCCCCAGGGCACTGCGGAATCAAATCCTTTAACATTGAGAGAAAGAACACGAGCTTCACAGAAAAAATCTACTGCCTGATGGACATTTCCTTGTCGTAAAGAACGGCGGGCTTCTTCGTAATAATATTTCTCTTTGGAAATGGAAGAAGGAATCATAATCAAGGTATTATTGGAAATTCTATTTCTTTGAACCAATGAAGTTCTAAATCAGGGAAAATACTATCACGCTTTTCACAATCACCTAAAAAGGTCCAATCTTCTGGGTCAACCAATCTTTTTTCCTTGTAGTTTCTTGCCATGTTGGCTAACCTTAAGAAAGACTCGTAATGTTCAAGAAAGCGCATTTCTGCATAATCCCGGGCGCTCCAAGTGCTAATAAGAAATTGCCAGTCAGAAGATTGCAAAAGAAGAAGTTCACGAGCGCATTGCCTCAAAATGTCAGTCAGTTTTTCATCTGAATTATTCCCGAAATCCTTAAGTAACTCTTCCATTTCTTGTTCTGCTTGATAAACATATTTCCAGGTCCATTTTGTTTCTTCATTTAACCAGATGTAGTGGAATCCCCCTTCTCCCCAAGAACCTTCAGGTAGGGAAACCACTGTTGTTGCTGGAACAGTTTTTAGAAATGTACTACAGGTAACAAGTTCAATTTCTTCATCCAGACTAATTTGTTTCATCACCAAATTTAGCCAGCGAGGACCCTCAAACCACCAATGTCCAAAAAGTTCAGCATCAAATGGAGCACAGAGAATTCCGGCTTTTTGCGTTTTCTCATAATGTTCTACTAAAATACTTTTGACCAGGTTGACGAAATGAGTAGCATTTTCTTGCAGGCGTTCTTCAACCTTTTCCGGCTGATAAATTAGTTTTTCGCCTAAATCTGATTTAGGGCCAGTGACTCGCCAGTAACGATGTCCACCGGGAAAATGTTTTTTATGAAAGTCCAAATACCAGCTGTCTCCGGGATAACCCCATTCTCCGCTCCAAACCTGGAGTCCGGTCTTAGGGTCTCTAGAAAAAATCGTCACTGGTTTTTTCTCTTCACTACCAGAATTGACCAAATAAACCTCGTAGGGCATCTTTTCAATCTCTTCAGGTCTAGGCTGATATTCCTGGGCAAATCGCCCCCACAGTTTTTTGAGCGCCTCAAAACGGTCCAGATAAATTCCAATAGCCTTGCCACCTTTTAGAAGATGAGAGTCAACAATAAAATAATCAATCTCGTTTTCGCTCAAAAATTCATCAGTTCCTTTCCGCAATTCTGATTTTTCTTCGGAGACGACTTGTAAGGGAGACTGCCAGGCGTAGCGCGGGCGATAGGCACACTCAGGCAACCAAAAACCTTTAGGTCTCTTACCAAAATACCTCTCATAGGTCTTGATTCCTTGCTTAATTTGCGATTGGACAGATGTATCTTTACTTAACAAAGGTAAATAACCATGGGTGGCGGCACAACTAATAATTTCAATATATCCTTCATCTTGTAATCGGCGAAAAGCACCAATTAAGTCTCGATGATATTTTTCTTCAAAATTAATCTTTAGCCGGGTATAAAAATTTTGCCAGAATTTAGCTAATTCTTTGAATTCCTTATCATCAGCAAGAGCAGATTTAATTTTATTTTCTAAATAGTCAACAAATGCATCTTTAAAATTGTCATCATTAAGTTGTTCAGAAAGGATGGGGGTAATACCAATAGTGAGTTTTGGGGAAATGCCTTGATTGACAAGATTTTCCAGGGTGTCAAGTAAAGGAAGATAGGTCTCGGCCGTAGCTTCATTAAGCCAATCAGTTCCATGTGGCCAGGAGCCGTGTGATAATACATAGGGAAGATGTGAGTGTAGAACAAAAGTAAAACTGCCGATTTTCATCTGAAAAATACCTTTTTGTTATGAAGAGCGCGGGAATTCATTTCAAGACATTATTCAAATTCCTATACTTCAAAATTATCAATGCAAAATTATTCCCGATATTTATCAGGACTAATGGCTTCGGCAAGCTCACCATAAATTGCTAATTTTACAATCCTGACCGATAGCTTTGCGTCTTAGTGCAACGGACAAGTTTGAAATGAGTTATCTCTGGATTCTCGGTGTCCTCCGCGTTCTCTGCGGTAAATTAATTTTGTTCTTTTGGGCTAACTTGAAAACCAATTTCCTCTTTTTCTTCAGGACCAAAGGTTTTGATTTTGCCAAACTGCGCTTCATACTTTTTGATATTTTCCTCCAGAGCATTCAGAAGAAGACGGGCGTGTTGTGGAGTCATCACAATTCTGGCATAAACTTTTGCCTTTGGCAAGCCGGGAAGAACCCGGGCAAAATCAATAATAAATTCTGAAGGAGAGTGAGCGATAAAAGCTAAATTGGAGTAAATTCCTTCAGACTCTTTTTCACTAATTTCAATATTTAATGTGGGTGGTGGTTGTGAATGGTTGGGCATTTTCCCTCCGTATTATTTTAACCACTTTTCCTTCTTTTGAGGTAAAGAAATTTGAAAAATGATTATAGAAATTACAATGTAATAAAGTTGCTTATCTTGTAAATAGCATAACCTATTTGAGCCACAAAAGTCAACCTTTTTTCTTGACTTTGTCAAAGTGGGTCAGATATTCTTTAGCCTATATGTTATACTAATAGGTGTGGTAATTGTTTTTGTAATTGGATCTGTAAGTGTTTTTTAGTTGTTTTTGTCAGTAGCTTTGGTGTAATATTTACTATGCTAACTCCAGGTTCTGGTAGAAG
>JBFLXN010000215.1:0-3926 GCA_040755715.1 Candidatus Edwardsiibacteriota bacterium | reverse complement strand
ACCTCCTCGGAAATTTTTTGACATTTAAATTATATCATAATTTCCGAGGATACTCAAGAAATAATCAGACTGGAAATCACTATTTTTTGTTGGAATAAATAATTTTTCACCAGTAACTATATATAAAGGGAGAGAGGAAATAAAACAATCAGGCTGTTGATTTGATTGCTTGAGTTTATGTAACTCCTTACAAACAGTAGAGTTAGGCATTTCACACTTTCACAATATTTTTTCACTGTAACTCTCTATTTTTTAAACTGTTAGATAATAATCTATCGATTTCAGGGGAGTTAAATCAACAGCCTGAATACTTGTTGTTCTTGCTCCTCACAATATATTTGCTCGAATAGAGAATCTAAAAGCCAAAGGACAAGTGAATGCCGGGGTTTGTCTAAAAAATAACACTCCGGTATTTTTGTCTTGCATTTTTGGTGCAAATAAGTTAGAATATTTAGGGACCCAGAAAGTAGAAAATGAAAAATACAAGGTGCGAAATTTTTGTGGTTGAACATACATTTAATGAAATCAGATGATTCTAAATCAATTTAAACATATACTAATAACTGATATTGGAAGCACCACTACCAAGGCGGTCTTAGTTGGTAGTGAAAATGACGCAGGTCATTTTCTAGACGAAACAAACATACCCACTACTGTTGAAAAACCCTGCGAGGATGTTAAGATAGGGCTTCTCACTGCTGTCAGATTATTACAGAAAAAGACCAAGGTTAGATTAGTAAGTGAAGAGGGAAAGATTGTCATCCCTTACCTTACCACCAGTTCAGCTGGGGGTGGTCTGCAAATTTTAGTTTTTGGTTTATCAGCAGTAGATACTGGCAAACTGGCCAATATGACAGCCTATGGAGCTGGCGGGGTTATTTTGAAAACTTTCACCATTGATGACCTTGTTCCCGATGTGACTAAAATGCGACTCATTCAGGAGTTGCACCCAGATTTGATTCTGATGGCCGGGGGGATTGATGGCGGAGCCATCGCCGGAGTAGT
The DNA here is from genome assembly GCA_040755715.1 of Candidatus Edwardsiibacteriota bacterium. Classification (GTDB taxonomy): domain Bacteria; phylum Edwardsbacteria; class AC1; order JBFLXN01; family JBFLXN01; genus JBFLXN01. Next base: position 2,921 of record JBFLXN010000215.1, on the reverse strand, counting down.
CAGGTTGGCAGAGATTCTTAGTTTGTCTGAACCCACACCTAAATTTCACCAATCGGAAAGGATTCCGCTGGTTTTCGCTGGCAATGTCGATGCAAGGCGATTTATCACCGAAGTTTTAGGAGAGAAATTTGAGCTCCATATTGTAGAAAATATTAGACCAAGTTTAACCGAGACAAATGTTAAACCAGCGCAAAGGAAAGTTCATGAGCTTTTTATGAAAAATGTGATGGAGCGAGCGCCGGGATATGCGGGAATAAAGAAATGGGTAACAACAGATATCATTCCCACGCCTGTAGGAGTAGAGAACATACTTAGCCTCTATGCAGAAAAAGTTAACCAAAACATCTTAATGGTAGATATTGGCGGGGCGACTACGGATATATTCACTTACATAAAAGGGGAATACCAAAGAACGGTGTCAGCCAATATCGGGATGAGCTACTCTATCTCCAATATTCTTGCCGATGCCGGGATAGAGAGAATAATGGCCAATCTGCCTGAGAACTTTTCCGAGAGAGATGTTCGCAATTACATTGTCAATAAAACACTCAATCCCACTTATGTTCCTATATCTGATGCGGAAAAAATAGTAGAGCAGGCAGTCGCTATTCAAGGCTTAAGTTTAGCACTGAAGCATCATTGGGAAATGAATTTCTCAACTATCCGGCTGGGCTTCTGGAAAAGGTTGAAACATAGAAGAAATTTTAATCCCTATGAGCAAATATTCCAAATAAAAGAAGACGAAGTCTTTCAAATTTGTGATATCAATTTAATTATTGGCGCTGGCGGCATTCTTTCTCATGTAGATAATAAAGAAGAAGCTATGTGGATGTTGGTAGAGGGATTTAAGCCATCAGGCATTACAAGACTTGTGATAGATTATTTCTTTAAAAGCCCGCACTTGGGAGTGTTGGCCAGACTTGACAGCCAGTTAGCTCTGAATTTATTTGAGAAAGAATGCTTAAGAGATGTTGCCTTTGTCATAGCCCCAGTGGGCAAAATAGTTCCTGGGAAGGTAGCTTTAACTATTGTAGATAAAACGACTAGTAAAAGCTATTCCTTAAATGGAGGGGCATTTCTTTATTTAAAAGAGGGTGGGGACTTAGAGCTAATTCCGGCGAAAAAAATATTTTTAGGAAGAAGCAGACACAAATTGACATTGAGCACAAAATTACCGGTCCTCTTTGATGGGCGAGGAAGAGGTCAAAATATGATAAACAAAGAGCTGGCAAAATCAGGTATTCCAGAGTTCTCGTTTAAAAAGACGGATTTTGTTACCCGAGTTCAAACCCGAGAAAAAAAGTTAGAATTGTTCAGCGGTGAATATAGAATAGAAAGGAGACTACCTTATGAAGGAGAAATATTGGTAAAAGAGGGAGATGAAGTCTTGCCGGAAATGGTGGTAGGAAAAAATCGCTTTGCGGCGCCCAAGATATATATAGTTGATGTCCATCGTTTGGTAGGTTACGACCGTAAGTTGACAGAGCAAGAAATCCTTGAAGGGATGCTGGCTAAGGTAGGAGACGAGGTTAAAATAGGCCAGAGAATTTTTAGAGCCAAAGGCAAGACTTTCTTGGAAGACTATTTTTATTGTTATTCCCCGGTGCGAGGCAGGATAACTCAGATTGAGAAGAGCGGAATGATAATTCTTAGAGAGATTCAAGACTACGATGATAAACCGGTTACGATAGAGGTGAGCAAACAATTGGGTATTAGACCAAAAGATATAATTAGATATCTGGAAAAAAAAGTTGGCGATTTTGTGGAACGCGATATGACAATTGCTAAAGACCTCAGAACACTGACATTTGTAAAATCGCCAGCTACTGGAGTGGTCAAGGAAATCAACCGAAAAGAAGGCACAGTAATTGTTCAATACGATATCAAGCCTATTCTTCTAAAAGCTTTTGTCAAGGGCAAGGTGACTAAGGTAGAAGACACCAGAAAAGTAGAGATAACAGGCCGAGGAATGATGTTTTATGGAGTCATTGGTTTTGGAAGTGAAAATAGTGGGGAGATAGCTCTCCTAAATGAAATGGAAGATTTGGATGATTCATCTAAGAACAAAGTTGTGGTGACTTATAAACCCATAAATGATAAATTCTTGACGAAAGCAGACATTTTGGGAATAGCTGGAATTATTGCTCCTTCCATTGAAAATAAAGATTGGGTAGGCTTTTATGGTCAGGAAATAGGCGTAGCCCTTACTGGCGATGAGGACATTTCCTTTGTCTTAATCTTGACAGAAGGGTTTGGCAAGATAGAAATGGACGAGGCTTGTAGAAAGTTTTTTACTGAAGTTAATGGAAAGATAGCTAGCCTTTCTGGCCGGACACAAATCCGAGCCGGCGTAACCCGGCCAACGGTAATTGTAAGCGAATAATTTCCGGTTTATGTTCAAGCATAGGAATTTGAAAAATTCCTATGCAGTAGGGATGGTTTGGAAGGGAAAACAGTTTCCCTTCCAATGGGGTGACAGTGAAGGAATGCGACGGGAAGGAAGCATTCCTGAACGCCAGAGGGGCGATAGCCCCTATGGACAAGATAGTGCACGAGCGTAAGCGAGTGCCTATTCTTGCGCCGGGGTCATGGTGTTTATGAGATGGAATAGACCTCGGCGTTTTTTTACTTGCATTTTTTGTGGGAAATAGGTTAAAATATTCAGTAACCACCAGAGAAATTTGTAGAAATTGATTGAAACTGATAGAAATTCGTAAAAATCCAGTAAGTTTCCATAAGTTTTAACAAGTTTCTGATTGTTTCGTGATGGAGTTTATCCCGACAAAGTTGGGAGTATCTTCGTGGACACACTATGTCAAGCTCTTTTTAACTTGTTTGACAAATTAATCGAAATTGACTGTCTGGCAAAATTAGCGAGCAAGAAATTTTCGTCGTAAGTGAGATTGTTTTTCCACATAGCA